>CAXTOE010000001.1:0-12925 GCA_964245685.1 uncultured Acetobacteraceae bacterium
ACAATATTCCCCCAAAGCTCGTCGGGGTGACGGATGTCGAGCTCGTGCCACCGGATCCGACGATCACGGCGTAGGTCTGGCCACCGACAACGTCGAGCAGCACTTCGAGATAGCCACCACCACCGCCGCCACCACCAGCGAATCCACCTGATCCAATACCACCCGCCCCTCCTGCGCCCCAGCCACGAAAAAGAATCTGCGAGACACCGTTGGGACAGATCCAGGAGTAAGTGCCGGCGGTAGTCCACACGGCTCGGAATTGCTTGACCGCCGCTGATACGAAGGCTGTGGTGGCCAACAGGGAGCTGACATCGCCCGCGGCGGGAGTTGGACCGCTCGGCGTCCCAGTGAATGTGGGCGAAGCAAGCGGCGCAGCACCAGGAAGCTTGACGGCTAGAAAAGGTGCCCCCGGCGCTTCTGAGATCATGGACGAGCTAATCGATGTGGCACCGACCGATACATTGATCAACCACAGCGGCGTATTTCCGGCCGGCACGCTGTTGCTGCTCGTCATCGACAGCGACACTCGCTGCTGAATTACCGTAGCTTGCGCAGTTCCATCGTCATCCGGCCCAAAAAGGGTCTGAGATGGATTAGCAGCATTGTAATACGCAACTACTGCGTTTCCTGCCTGCGCTTCGACGACGCAGCCTGACACCGTGAACGAGCCGGGCTCAGCGATAGACAATATCGTCGAGGAAGTATTTACTCCCAGCTTGATCAGCGGATCCCCACTCGGCGGGAGCGAGCCGACAAAGCCGGCATCCACGACCGTCGGATAGCTCAAGCTTCCCGGCCCAACGACGACCGAGAGTCCCTGTCCCGGCGTGCATAGAAGTCCGTCAGCATAGCAGCCGCTATCGCCGATGATCATCTTGGCAAGATAGCCGACGCCTATCATCGTATTACGAGACTGAAGCATCAGATCCGTATCAAGTGGAACTGCCCCGGGATAGACGATCTGGCGATCCAATCTTCTTCCTCCGAATTTCAGCCATGCGGTGTCCGACACCACGAGGTTGACGTGAGCCAGTTAACCTGCGGCGTACGGCAGTGCTATAGACGTCCAGGCGATCGTCGCCGCTGGTATAGAAGAGGCCACCGCGTCCAGCGTGTCAGAGACGGTGAAGTCGACCGGCGATCCGCTCTGTTCCGTAGTAACAACGTCATCCTGAGCACGAAGTCCGAGGGTCCCTGCAGTCGGAATGTAACTGGTTGCAGCAGCGCCGGGCTCCAGCTGCCAGCACTGGGTATAGAGTATCGCGTCCCCAACATCGGCACATGAGACAAGCAAGCCCACCCGGAGGTTCTTCCCCGGTGCCGCTTGAGGTTGTACCGATAACGTCAATCGTTGCCATTGACCTATAAGTGTCATGTCGGCCGCGGCAAGGGCCGCTCTGCCGACGTTGAGGTCAGTCAGCACGAGTTCGACCGCCGTGAGGCTGGATCCGCTAGAAATGAAGATCCAGGCGGATCCCGTCACGGCTGATCCTGCCACCGCGATATCAATGGATGGCCCGACGAGACGTGCTCCCGCTGCGCCCGTAATCGTAAGGACAGGGTCGCTACCGAACAAGCTGAGCGTGCTGCTGTCAACTTGCCAACTGACAGCGGTAGCGACAGAGCCATCTGACTCCGCAAAGCCAGTCCAGAAGCGACTATCCAGAATAAGATTGAAGCCCCTCGGCTCGAGGAGCGGCCCGACGATAACACCGTGCTGATAGTCAGGTCGGAGGACGCGCGCGCCGGCAAGCTCGATCTGACTGTTTCCGTTGACGAAGGTTGCAGGCCCTTCTCGAGCACTGAGCATACCCGGCGCGAAGCTCGAATAGGCTTGCACTTCTACAAAAAACTGAAACGGCAGCATGTTGGACCCAAACCTTAGGCCGGGACTTCCATAACCACGTCCCCCACGTTGCGACTCGTTACTTGCCCCCGCGTAACCGCAACAATCCGACCCTCGCATTGGCTCGTAGATCGAAGGGACCGCAGAGGTAATCGCGGCAACCGCGTCACAGACAGCCTGACGGGTTCCGCGTCGGCTGATCAGGCTGGCACTGATCCGCGCACGGAAGTTGTCGTCAGTCTCCTCGATCCTTCTGGGAAGACCGAGACCGAAGAGATCGGCCGATATCATGTCCAGGAAGGCGCCGAAGGCCGTCTTCAGCCTCGTCTGCGCGGCGCTGAAGCTGAGAAGATCGAAGCAGAAAGACCAAGCCGATCCGATTCCCGTCAATACCCCATCGAGAACCGGTGTCGCACTCGAAGCCGGCGCAGGAGGGGAAACCGGGAACCAGCCTGCGGGTAGTGTAGAGCGCAGTCGTGCTGCCATGTCGGCAGGCGTTCCTATACCACTGCCGTCATCTGACAGAGGGATCATGAGGCGCCCGCCGTAACCGTGACGGACTGGGCACGCACGACCGCTTCTGCGTCCCCCCCTAGGTCAGAGCTGCCGCCGTTGAGGGTGACCGACATTACGTTCACGACGTCAGGCGTCGCATCATAGGCGAGCCCAGCGAGCCGGGAGAAGCGAAGCGTCTGCCCGATCGATAAGCCGTCGACATACGAAGAGATCGCGACACTGACGGCGCTCTTGGTCTGGACGAGCAACGCCGGGTTGGCCGTGGCGATCGACAGCGCGACGGCAGCCTCCAGTAGCACCGGCGGATCTACTGAGAAGGTTGATCCGACTGGACGGATCTGGTCAATCGCGGCGTAGACCGATGCCAACAGGCTTGCCGGTGGGCTGCCACTTCCATCGTCGACCACGACTGCGAAGTGCCCGGGAAGCGCAACACCAGCTACCGTCGTGTTCTCCCTAATCGTGAAACTCAGACCCTGCTGAACCGAGCTGATTGCGTTCACAACCGCCTGTTCGGTTGCCTGCGAACGCGTATTTAAGTAGGTGACGAAGCGAGCCTTGAGCGCCTGGTCGGTTTCAGCTGCCGCTCCACCACTTAGTGGTAGCAAGTTCGTCACGGTATCGATACCAGAGATTGCCGTGCCGAGAATGCTGATCGATCCTTCCTGCACATTTCCCGCTATACCGGCCGTCACCGCTGTGACCGAGACCGTGACAGACGCGGTTCCCTGCGGCCGTACGTAGGGACCACCGGTAACCGTGAAGCTCTGCGAGCCGTCCGCTGTCTTGACGAGCGCGCCACTAGGCACCGTGGCGCTTTGTGCCATAGGGCTGAGCGACGTCAAGACCACCGTCCCGATTGCGGGTATTGGCGGAAGCCGACTTAACCCGAAATCGGCCACCCAACTATCAACGTCTGCACCTGAGCTGGTTGCGAGCCGCGTCATCGATAAGACTTGCAAGATGAGGTATTGTAGCCAGAGCGCAACGGACGCAGAACTCTCAAGCAGGGCTCGCAGGACCGAGCCAACGGTTACATCCAGCAAATTGGCACAAGCACCTTGGGTGCTGGCGGCCATGTTCGCGACGAGTGATGAGAAATTCTGCAAAGAGAGCTGCATCACGAGACTCCCGGAACGATCAAGGTTTGCGGGGTTCCAGTCTGCGCATCACGGTAGGCGACGGTGGCGAAGACTGTCATGTTTTGATCGCTTTGAATAGAAACTACCGGCTCAGGCAGCTGCGATACTGCGGCTTCCAGGCTCATCTGTTTGCGTATGATGGCCGCCGCTTGCTGGGCAGACACTGTCGCACCAACCATTGACGCCAGACCACCACCATACGAGAGCTGCCAGATATAGTCGCCCTGATTGGTGATAAGCCTTCTCAGGACGCGTTGCTGGGTCAACATTGACGTATCGACGGTTGACAAATCTCCGGTGGAGCCGATCGCGAGATCGCAGCCGATAACATGCGCTATATCTGCCATGATCAGCTTCTCGGAGGGCCGGACAGACTATCACCTGTCCGAACTTGAGAGTGAAGGTGCTGCTGAAGACTTATGCCGGAGGCCACGATGTCGCCTGTTGCCGCAACGGAGCCGGTGATGGTCACGTTGCCACCGAGGTGTAGACCGGCTGGAGTGAGGTGGAAATAGACGCCGCCTGGCAGAAAAATCCCGATCTCGCCGGGCTGCACAGGCGCCGACGTCGCAGGACTGGTTGGAGCGACAACGCTGGTGTCAAATAGTCTCGCCACGACTATCGGATGTTCTGCGTCGCCCTCCACCGCGACAAGAAGGACTTGTGTACCAACCTCGCTAGGACATGCGATCTTCAAACCGCAAGCGGCCAGAACGCCATCCGGTATCCAGCCACTTTCTACACCCTCCGGTTCGATCCGAACCTTCACGGCATGATTTACTGGATCAACGCTCGTGACAATTCCATGTCGAGGCTGTCCGACCGCAGTCGCGTGCACCGCTGAATGCAGCTTCAAGGCCTCTAACCAACTCTGCATTTTCAGTCCTCAAGCTGGCATCGTCTTAGCAGTGCATCTTTGCACGAACCCACCTGCTAGCGTCATCTCCCGATCAACACTGTCCACACGATAGCTACCGTCCCAGCTTGAACCCACCCCGACGAGACGGATCTCATCGCGCGGTGACAGAGTTAAGTCAGCCGGCATCGTGGCGATCAGCCTGCGCTCATGCCCGGATGTCTGTCCATAGATCCCATCTGCCAGTTTTTGCGCTGTGTCCTGAAGAAGGTTGGGACGGACGACGTTGATCGGGGCGTTTGACGTGGTGGAGCCGTTAGCCGACTGGGCAGACACTCGTCGTCGCTGCCTGCTGTTCCAACTTAGGACGGAGATCGGGACGCCGCCGGCTAGCGC
This sequence comes from uncultured Acetobacteraceae bacterium, assembly GCA_964245685.1. Classification (GTDB taxonomy): domain Bacteria; phylum Pseudomonadota; class Alphaproteobacteria; order Acetobacterales; family Acetobacteraceae; genus Lichenicoccus. The sequence continues at coordinate 4,757 of CAXTOE010000001.1, forward strand.
AAGTGATCGCTCTAAAACGAGGCTGCTGACGTCCAGGGACGGTGATGCGCTGGTCTGGCTCGATGGCTGGAAACTGATCGTATGAACATTGGATGCACGAGATGATGATTGAAAGAATAGACTCGATCCCTGCACCCAGAGATCGAAGCCTTCGATCTGCGCGAGACTAGACAGCAGATCCCAGGCAGTACTGAATTTCGAGAAACGGGAGAGAGCCAGGCGTGCGTGTTCTATCTGATAATATTGACCAACGATGGAGGAAGTCGGCTCCACTGAAGCCGTCAACCCGCAGCGTTGCGCGAGCTGTGTGGCGACATCGCTGCTCGTACAGTTAAGGAAGTTCTGCGTCACCGGAAGGTCGAGCAATCGCGCCGCGTAGTCACGCCCTTCAAGAGTGATCGTGCCTGTCACGGGATCCAGTCGTATGCGGTCGACGCGGCCGGATACGAGCTCCTGCCAGTCGACGGCACCTTCCGGCAACCCGAGCGGGATGAACCCGACTTGGACGCTCACGTCGATGGCGTCACCGTCGGACCACTGTGTGCCAACACCGCCGGTGCGGGTGTCGTCAGCAACTTGAACGAAGAAATTGCTTGCTTGGCCGAGGTTACTCGTGGAGACCTCAAATGACTGACAACCCTTTACGACCGAGCCAGATACCACCAAACGACAGCGTGGCCTTCGATACGTGTCGGCCATCATTGCTCTGCCAGCCCACCGGTAAGGCTAGCGTCGTAAGGCGGTATGAGGAGAACGCATACGCCCTTCAGCAGAGGATCAGTTAGACCGTTGAGCGTAGCGATCCGGTTCCATTGCGTAGCATCCCCAAGGCGTTGAGCCGCAACATGAAATAGCGTCGTATCTGCGACATAGATTGTCACCATCGCTACCTCACAATGTGATCAGCGGTGCACCGGATGGCTGCCCCGCGAGCTGGCCCAGCGAGTCTTGGCTACGGCTGACGTAGCCGGCCGCTTGCGTAGCGGCTGCAAGCGAACCTGCCGCTGTGGTCGCTGTGCTGAGTCCATCAGATGTCGTGATACCTAAGGTGAGGCTGTCGCCCCCGACAGGTAGGGCGCTACCTGAGCCGATGACGCTGCTCCGAACGGCGGCACTCGCCGCCTGAAGAGCCAAACCGACTGCAGCCAAGTTCGTTGGTGAGGTAGCAGGACCCGGAAGTGCGATCGCGCTGATGACACTCGACAAGGCCGTCTGTGGAGCCGATAGCCCAAAGCCTGCTAACGCTGCAGTGGCGCTCGCGATATCGGCTGAAAGCGAAGAGGTCATGTCGGCCTGAGAGTCGTCCGTTTGCGCTATGGCATCCGGAATCGTCTCTGTCCTGATGCGGTATGCGATCAGCGCCCCTCGATCTTGTAGATCATACTCGAAATGTATGACGACGACGTTGAAAGCGTAGTCGCCGAAGCTGAGCCCGACCAGCTCTCCGCTCTGACGCATGGAGTCGACCAATCTCGCCCGAGCAGCGGCGGATGGTCCGGTAAAGAAACCTCCCCAGGAGATGGCGCTATCATCCACCCCCATGGCGTCCACGATACGTCCGCCTCCCGGCAGACGGTGGATCGTGACCGCGTGAGCTCCTCCCACGCCGATCCTGGAGGGAACCTCGTGCCCCTCAAACACCACTGATCCGAGAACTACCGGCGCTTGATCGACCGCCACGAGCAGAGCATTCGCGAGCCCAAGTCCGAACGCTCCGCTCATAGGGGCGCTCCTGTTCCAGCGAAGATGGGCACCGCACGAAGATTGATCGCTGAGCCCGATAACGTTGGCAGACTCGCTGTACTTGCTTGGCCCGTCGCCACGAGCCTACCCATCTTGCGGCCATCCATCATGACATCGCCTCGCAAGGTGACCATCATCCCGGCTTGTCCTCCCTGCCAATCGGATGAGGCAGTGTGACTTGGAGACAGGTTGGGCACCGTCCGAAACTGGCTTGCGCTGCCGCGTCTTGATGCTGCGTTCGGTGGTCCTTCAACACCGATGGCTTGAGTTACCGCACCTTCTATCTCGCGCCTCATCGCTTTCCGAGGAACGATCTCACTTGCTCGTAGCGATTGGTCGTAGGAGGACGCTCGCGTCGCGGGATCGACCACAGCGGCGGCGAGCCCGTTGGCGACGATTGGCGGCTTGAGCTGAGATCTGACACCGGTCTCCGGATCGACGGACTTCATCACGTCCATAACCGCCGATGCGGAGGACGACTCTATTCTCGAGTGGACACCATCCCCAGCCACACCACGTGTTCTTTTGACGCTTTGGAGAAGCCTTGCAGATGAGCTTTGCGAATGAACCTCCGCCCGTATGGCTGGTAGGATCGCGCCACCACTGGTGCGATCAGTTACTCGCTGAGACGCCGCCGTCTGACCCAACGCAGCAGACATACGGGCAAGTGCCCCGTGTCTTCCAGCTAGCGCCGGCCCATTGCTCGAACCGGACGGGGCGAGAGGCTCAGCGGCCTTATGCTTTGCCATAGCCGATGGAGGCGATGCAGCCCCAGCGCGCAGGGTAGAGATGACCCTGACCGCGATTGCGGAAGGACTACTGACAAGCCCCGCTGCTACTTTGTCTGAAACGGCTCTGCTCTTACCAAGAGCCGCGCCCGCATATGGATCTTCTCGCCGTCGTGATTCAATCAAACGTCGACTGGTCCGTGCGTCGGCTATGGCTAGGTGCGCGGGAAGATCTGAGTCGGTCAGATCCTCGATAGCACGGTCTAGAGAACCCCTGTATGCTAAGGCCTTAACCGGAACGACATTCCAGGAAGCTAATGTAGGACGCTTACCCCGCACTATCGCTGAGAGGCCGGCCGGTAGCTTAAACGTGCTGATATTCTTCGAACGACCCCGAAGCACGGCTCGCCGAAGCGGGACGTCTTGATCAACTCGCTCTAGTTTTCCCGAGACGGCGGCCTCGTACCAATGGACAGCTGAGCTCATCTGCCATCCCTCGCCTGCTTTATAATTAGGTTCAGCTGGGCTGAACCACCCACCTCATCGTCGACCAATCGAACTGCCCGCCGTCCATCTCCCCGAGTGAAACGCAGCAAGCAAAACGTCGTTCAGTCGACATGGCCATCACCTCGGACCACGGCACTCCATTGCGTGCAAGATACAGAAACTGCATCAACAAGGAGTGCCTACTCAGTTTTTTGCGACTTCGACCTCGACTGGTGTTGTCTCGTCGACGTCAGCCTCCTCGGGATAGTGGACCCGCGCCAGCGCCTCCATCCCGACGTTGCCAATCCGCTTTCCCAACTCACGAACTGCGTTCTTGGTGAGTGGAATGAGGACAGGTTTTCCGTCGATCGCACATACCGAGCAGATCATGAGTGCGTACCGCATCCAGGCACCGGAAGAGGCGGCATTTCCTGCGGCTTCGATAAGATCAAGCATGTCGGCGGGATTTGCTTCTCGAAGCGAGAACCTCCGACCATCCCCGCTATCTATCTCAGAAGGCAGCATCATCAGATCCTGTTTCTCTGGCTTGCGAAGAAGCTTACCGTCTGCGTCACGATGTTCTCCGCCTTGTAGATCCCGGCTTGGCTCAATGTCAGCGCGACACCGATAAATTCGTAGGTGCTGACCGACCCATCGGACTCCGTCAGATACTGGTAGATTGTCCCCGACCCGATCACTCCAGCATTCCAAAACGCTGCCTCGATCGCGGCGACGAGATCATCAAGCGCCGAGGAACCGCGGTCGATCTGGAACTGTCCTCTCCAACCTGCTGGCGTGTTGAACTCGACCGGAACGCTGTTCAGCGGATCGGATCGCTGCAGCTTGACTTGCTGTTCAGCCTGAAAGCCAACAACATCGCGTAAATCTATGCGGATGCCGTTCCACAGTAGCACGACTTGGCAGTCGCGCCCGATGCTGTATGGATTGCCCACGAATTGATCCTGTCTATATCGTCATGATGCGGAACGCTCGGCCGAAGGCAGCGTCCTATCAGCTGTTGTTGTTCTGTGTCGTTATCGATACGCCCTGACCACCTTGTAGATTGACGATGAACTTCTCGTTGATACCCTGGTAGCGGACCTGAACATCAGCCTGTACGTATCCTAGCGACGTTCGAGTGGATGGGTTATTCGACGCGTCGCAGACTACGGCATACGGCGTTGAACCATCTACGGTCCCGAGGATCCCCTGGCCGACTAGGTTCGACAGGAAGCCGAGTAGTGTTGCTCGGACATTGCTCAGCAGGCTCGAATTGATCACCTGACCGACATAGAGGCCCATGCCTGATGCGAGCGTCTTCGCGATGAAGTTCGTCATCCGGGTATAGGAGTCGCTGGCGATGATTGAGTTCGTTGAACTGTTATGCCCGCAGCGGACAGCCCAATACGCCCCTCCGGGAGCCGGGTTGCACACGACGTCCAGCCCGGCCGAAAACAGCGTCTGCAGTTCGGCTGAGGAATAGGCCGATGCTTGGCCGCTCGTCACCAACCCGCTCTTCTGACTGCCAATAATGCCGCTCAAGCGCTTGTTCAGGCTCGACTGTTCGGGAGATAGGTTGGACAGACATCCCGCCACGAACCCGATCGGGCTCACCAGGCGGGTCTGGCTGTTGGTATCGTCATACCAATAGAGCCAATCTCCAAACAGGATCTTGACAGCATACGAGTCCACGCCACTCGCCTGTTTCGCCTGCACGGCAGAGGCGATCGTATCGCCGCTTGGTCCGCAGGCAATCATGTAGACGCCTTCCGACAAGGCAAAGCTGCTGAGCTGGCTCCACTGCGTCGGGTCATCGCAGTCCGCCAAGGCAGCCACAGCGCATCCCTGACCTCTCAAGCCGTACATTCCGGTTCGTGTCAGGCCGTCTGAGCCAACCAAGGTCGCCGCGGTCACCCCCTGAACACCATCGCTCCCTCCCATCAGGGATTGGTTCGCGACTGCGAGCGGCAGCGCCGTTGTGCCGTTGCCCAGCGTGCCGACACACAGCCCGGATGGACCCCTGGAGGGTCCAGTACCCGTGTTGATCGCCTGGGCGAGGTTCGACCAGAACGCCGCGGCGCCGGCACTCGCGTCGATGTTGTCAAATACCTCCGGAAGACTTCCGGGAATTTGCAGAACGAGCTTCCAGCTTTCTGGCTTCGAACCGCCCGCCAGGGCCAAACCGATGTTGTTCCCCTGACTTCCCGTATAGATCGCCGTCAGGAGTAGCGGGTAGCTGCTCGTGGTCGAGTCATAGAGTATGGCGTAGTTCGCCGCACTGTCAGTACCATCAGTTACACGCACGCCCACCATGGAGGCTGCACCCTGCTGCACGGCGCAGCTGACCTGAGTGCCGAGGTCGTACTTGCGAGGCTGGACCGATCCGAAGGCGAGCGAGTAGTCGGCCATCGTGCCGAACACGACGGGCTGGTTGACCGGACCCCAGCTGGCGGTTCCGACGAGACCAAGAAGGTTTGTAGGCGCTCCGTTCAGGCTGAGTGTCTGCGGCGAGACGATCTGCACATAGAGATCGGGGACGACGAGAGCAGCGCTGTTGAGCGCGCCGGCCTGGGTGATCTGTGCCATGGCTCAGTGCTCCTCCCCGGACGTCGTGTTGGCCGGGTAGTGCTGCAAGACCTGCGTCTGGATTACCATCGAAGCATGCCCACCGCTCAGGATTGCGGAGATGATCGTAGGATCGGTGAGCATCTCACCTCTCGAGTAGGGCCCGAACGCGTGAAGGACGATGACGGCCGTGGTAGAAGCAATTGTCATGACATTCCCATCAGGTGATCAGTGCGATTTGAGGCTTCATGGAAGCGGCTTTCGCGGCGGCGATGGCATTCGCGAGTGCCGTCACCCGCCCTAGATCCGCGCCGGGCGGATCATAGGTCGGCATGAGCCAGCCACCCTCCGCCAACTCGTTCCAGGCGTAGATCAAGCCGACCTGGGCAGGACACGCGGACGGGTTTCCGTTGATGGTGTTTATGAGGTCGACGATGTGCGATCCAATCGCTTCATCCGACGGCGTCTCGTAGTAGTTCTGCATCGAGAGGTTGTCGCCCAACGGGTAGAACGGTTGCGGGCTCGCGATGAGCGGCCGCTGATCCCAACCTGTCATGGCGGTGGGCACCATCCCGAAGCCAGCGCTGATCCTGGCGGACCAATCCTCTCGAGCGGCCTCTGCAAGGGAAGAAAATGGCTGCACACTGCCGGTCAAGCGCGGGGTGGCGTAGGATCCGGCGGCATCTGCACCGGCCGCCTGTGCCGCCTGGATGTTCGAGTAATCCGCTAGTGCCGCCCCGGACAGCCACACGATGTAGGGGTTGTTGCCTCCCGCCGCTCTTACTTGGTTGCGAACCAGGGTGATCGCGGCGGCCACGCCACCCGTAGGCAATCCTGTCTCCTGAGCCGTGGAAGCGTCCAGCACAAGGTAGAGCGGACGGCCATTGAGGACGGTCATGTAGTCAGGCTGTGTCATCATCGCGATGTCGCGCAGCAGTGCGGGCTGGTCTTCTCCGTCCTCACCCCAGTTCGAGATCTGACCGAGCATGCAGAAGCGCAGCTTCGATCGTATCGAGCTGGAGAGGTACAGGCTGAGTGCCAGGCTGAGCGTGTCGTCAGGCTGATAACTATCGAACGCCCAGAACGAGAGCCCGGCCTGCACTGCAGCTGAGATCTCGAAGTCCATCACCGACTGCGTCGCTAGCGGCCAGGAAGCTACACCTCCTGCGACGACAGCATTCGACGGCAGCCGAGCGTTATACGAACTTGGGGAAAGCGCGACGGCGCATTGCTGATCCACAGTATTGTTCGGATCATACCAAGCATCGAAGCGTATCGCGCCCAGTGGCGGTATCACCAGGGCCGGAGGAGGAGCTAGGCAGCTGAACCCGACTTCCGGACCGGTGCCGGATAAAGTTCCCAGCCCAAACAACATCTGGGCGCCAGACATGCGCAATGTTGTCGGATATTCGACGGTGTAGTTGAGGTTCCGTCGATACAGGTTGGCGGTCTCTGACTCGTCGGTCTCGACGGTGCCGTGATAGAGCAGCCGTCCGACGGTCCCGTCCGAAAGAGGCAGCCAATCGACATCCGCCAGCGCGTTGTCGATGACCGCGGCGAGGCTGTCCCGGCCTCCAGGCGTAGGGCACCAGACGGACACCATGAAGCCCTGTATTTGTCGCCTCGTCTCCATCTCGGCAGTGCCACTGCCCACGACGCGCCCTTGAAGAACAGCCGCGCCTGCTACGGTGATGACGGATCCCTCGCTCGATGCCGAGGGAATTAGTGCTGCGAGTGCCTGCGCTGCCGCCTGTGGCGTATCCGTCTCGATGAGGCTGTAGGCATATGCGACTCCATCCACGATCAAGCCCACGGATTGACCGCCGCCGCCTTCACCGCTCAGGGCCGCGGTATTGCCGTTGATGGTAATCGTCAGGTTGGGTGACGTCTGACCGATCGTCCGCCAGATCCGTCCGTAGCGCGAAGTGTCTTGCGTCGAGTTCGTCTGGCTGAACACCGTCACGGTCTGGGTGCCGGCGAGTAGATCTGCATTCAATGTCTTGTTCGCCGGCCATCCACGGTAAATCTTGACCGGCATCCCGGTGGCGCTCCCTCCCTCGACCCCAACCGGATACGCGGCCGAAAGAATTTGGGCGCAGATCGCCTCCTCGACATCCGAAAGATCAGCCAACGGGTATCTCCAAGGTAAGAGGCTTTCGCACCGTCCAGCCCTAAAGCGACGCGTCAGGCGTGGCTTCCGACCGCTCAGGTCGTGGCGACGCCCACGAGAAGCTTGCACCCATAGATCGTCGTCTCTGAACTCATGATCAAATAGATCTGCGAGTTCGGGTCCTGCAGGCAAAGTCCCAAACCCAATGTCAGCCCGGGAATTGCCGGCATCAGTACTTCGAAGAAAGCAGAGCGCGTGTCGCTCGGCAGCTTAGTCACATCCTGTTCACTGCGCGTCTTGGCGAGAATGCTCATCGGCCAGCCCTCGGCAAGTACAGTGTTACTGGCGCTTGTCATACCTCCGTACGAGTTCGTGCCCGCCGCCGTCGTTTGAGCCGTATCGAGGATGTTGAACGTCATGTTGCAGAGAACGCACCAGGCGGGCCGCAACGCCTCCACGCGTGAGACGAAGTACGTCTCCGTGCCGACCAGATAATCGCCTGCCTGCAGCTGCCCAGGATCAGCGATGAGATGCGTG
>CAXTOE010000001.1:12935-41145 GCA_964245685.1 uncultured Acetobacteraceae bacterium
GTGAAAGGATGATCCGGCGGTGTGGCCGAAGCCAATGTCAGGCTTGAGTCAGAGTCCGTCGCGCAAGGCAAGGTCGCGATCACGTTGCTGCTTGCCAAAGGACTCATTGAAGAGGTGGGACGATACTGGGTGAAGTTCGCGCCTACGATCGACGCGGCCTTCGCCAGCCCCTTCGCGATATGCGACTGTACCGTCGCCTGATCCATGCCAGTCTCCGATCGGAACCGAATTTGCGATCAAGCTATGGAGATGATGCCGCCATTGTTCCAAAGCTGTCCGCTACCCGCGCTCGGTGATTGTGACGGTAGTGTCGACATCGTGACAGTCGTCCCGAACGTCGAGCTCTGCGCCGAGAGCGTTCCACCGCTTAGCTGCACCGGGATGTTTGCCACCAGCATGCGCCCGTCGGGAGTAACACCGACCAGTGTGCCGGCCGGGAACAGATGAGTAGCCAAGCCGTTCGGCATGCCGCAGCCGCTGATAAGGTTGGTCCCTGGGCCGGTGGTATAGGTTGCACCGGCGCCGACCGTGACCGGAAGCGGAAGCGGAAATACGACGAGCAGGTTACCGCCGCTCACCGCGTCGAAGAGCCCCGCGAAGTTCAGCGTTCCCCATGCTGCGGATGACGGTCCGACCGTGCCGCTATTGACGTCGAACGTCATGCCGTTCTGGAGGGGAGCAAAGACGATGGGGCGTCGGGCATAGGCGGCGTCCGCTGGCTCCTGCAGAACACCGCCCTGAACCGCGGTCCCATAGCCGATCCATCCGGAGAAGAAGTTCGCCATGATTTGATCCCGCTTATGCTGAATAGCCAGTCCGCCAGATGCCGCCCTGGGCGTCTCGCGAGACCAGCTATCCGCTTGAGACTAGATAACGATGCTCGGAGTACCTGTCTGATCCGGGTTGATCGGCACGCCGATGAAGTAGGCCAGCCTCTTGCGCCACTCATCGAACAACCTCACGCGATCCACGACTTCAGATCGGCTATGGGTCCAGGCCGCTGCTTTGTCTGTGTCCAGGTTTGCCGCGGCAGCGACGATGGCTTGTTCCAGCGCATATAAGGAAACGAGATACTGTCTCACGACTTGTAGCTCTTCTGGAGCAAAGTTCGTCAGCCTGTACTCGAGAGTGCCGTAGGCCTGGAAGAACCGCCAGGACTGCGACCCTGTGGCACCTGTGCCATAAGCCGGGTATCCGCAGAACCGGCGCACGTCCACACGCTCGGCGTCGGTCAGAGGAGCATTTGAGAGAGCCGCCGAACCCGACAAGACTTATCCCTCCTGCAAAATCACACCACGCGCCTGCAATAGATCGAGTTCATCGGCATCGAACACCGGCTGTCCCGCTTGCCAGAAGCGATGGATGCCGTCTTCATCGATGAAGCCGTACGGGAACGCCACCTTGAAGCCCCTCAGGGTCGCTTCCTCGGCGGAAGGCGCCTCCGGCGCCTCCCTGATACGTCTCGCCATCACAGACTCTCGATGACGACGCCACGCTTGAGGTAGCTGTTGGTCGCGGTCGGAATGATCGACGTGCTCGCCGTCGCATCGGTGGGAAGTGCGTATCCCCCGATCCAGTACCAAGACTGGGCGATGATCTGCTTGAGGCGATCGAGCGGCTCCCTCGTCACCATGACGACATTGTCCACCCGTTCCATCAGAGACTTATCCGCGTCGGGAATATCCCGGGCTCCCATGTCCGCGTAATCCCCCTCGATCAGGGCCCCCTTGCCGCAGACAACGGCACGGTGGATCGTTCCCGCTCCCAGCGAGAGTTGCTGGGGAGCCTCCGTGGTCGGTACGAAGCGCACGCCGAGCAGCTCGACGACCGAACCCGCATGGTAGGTCTCGCTGCCATAGGCGCCGCGATACAGATACTTGAAGTCTCCGTCGCGGAATAGGCCCAGCATCTGCTGGTCGTCGAGGTAACAGTTGTACGAGCCGTTGATCGTCGGCACGTTGTTCATGCGAAGTGCCGCGACCGCGCCGAGAACCGTCTGGATGCCCAGCGTGTCGCCCGGGATATAGTTTGCGGCGCCATAGGTTCCGGTCGGCGCAACCAGCGCAGCCGTGCTCAGCCTGCCGTTCGGCCGCAGCACAAGAGGCGCGGTCGCCGCGACGACGGCCTGTCCGGCGGTACCGTCCGCCACCGCTACGTTAGTCGAGAAGGTCAGCGTCCCGGAGATCCCGTTCGGGGCCGTCGAGATGCTGATCGCGTCGGCAGTACTGTTGATCAGCGTGTAGGCGTTACTGCCGACAGTCACTGTCATGCCGGTAGTGGATCCTACGGCGACGACTTGGCCGTAGCTGTTCAGAACGTTCTGGAAGCCTCTGATGTCGTCGACGCGTGCCGTGGTGGAGGCGGACCCCAACGTCACGATCACACGGGTGTTGCCGCCGAGATAACCTCCTACACCGCCTGGTGCGCCGCCAAACAGGGCGTTGCGGGCGATGCGGTCCAGCGACTGCATCGCCTGCACACCGTTCGTCCGCGCGTTCGCGAGGAACTGGCTGGCGATGCCCACGCCCTCACTGACCATGTTCAGGTCGATGGTGTCGCCGTACTGGTTAATCGTCAGCGTATACTGCTCGACCGACCAGGTGGAAGGCGTCAGACCATTGTCGAAGTTCGTGTTGACCGACGGTGCCAGCGGAGTGGTAACCGGCGTCTTGAGACCTTTGCGGGTCTTGGTGATGGTCTCGCCGATCCGGTTGGGAAAGACCTCCCGGTCCGCGATCGCGCGAAAGCTGAGCCGAGACTGCAGCCCGTCCTGAAATTCACGGGCGAGAAATCCCTGTTGGATGATCGGCTGCAGCTGCTGCGGGAAATTCTGGATGGGCATGATTTAGCTCTCTCTGGAGGGCAGGCCGTTGGAGTCGTGCGGGATCCCTTGGCATACAAGTCGGTCTGCTTGATGCGGGAGCGACGCGGAAGACTGTCGCAGACGACGTCGATCGATCGGTGGCGAGACGGTAGAGTGCTACTGTTGCGTATCCAGCAGGCGCATGCGCTCAGCCTGCCACGCTTCCCGTGAGAGGGTGCGGGCATCCACCGTCGACGGAGCCGCTGGCGACGGAGGACGCTGTGTCTGCCCCGTCGTACCGGTACTGACACCGGCGCGGGAGTCGGAAAACAGATAGGGCTTTTCCTGTCGCAACGTGTCGATGAGCGCCTCGGCGCCGACGACGTCGCCCTCCTCGCTGAGCGTGAGCTTCGACGTGTCGGCGAGCCTCAGGCCGTCGAGATCTATGATCCCAGCTTTGAGTGCGTGCGCCTTCAGCTCCGCCCGGATGACGCGTCCCGTGGCTTCGTTGCGAACCATGGCGATCGTATCGTCCCGGTCACGGGTAGCCGCAGCGACATTGGCATCCCGCTCGCTCTGCACGATGCGAACCTGTTCGCGATATCGTGCGAGATCGCGGCGCAGTCGCTTCTCATAGTCCGAGGGCTCTTTGGGCACCTCGGCCGCCTCGAGCGAAGGCGAATCGTCGGTTGCTTCGAGCTGATCAACGCTCTGCTCTGCCATATGCTCTTTCAAGCCTTCCCTGTACCAGCTCTCTCCGTTGGCCGTAGGACCACGCGGCTTACAAGAACTGTGATGAAGCTTCGTATCGACGCGACCAGCAGTACTTAATCGAGTACTGGCGGCGGTGGCGCCTGCACAACCTCTCCTGGATCGTCCTCGTAGCGCCCCGTCAAGTCGTAGAGCGGAGCGACGATGTCGAAGGCAGTCGCGCGATCGATGACGCCACTCTCGACGAGTGTCGCGACCGTGGACGCGTGGGCTTGGCGATCGGCGAAGCTCACGGGGAACCAGCTCGGCCACGCCAGCGATAACCCGGCGGGATCGAGGTTCGGGTAATCCTGGCTGCCTATCCTCAGGCCGCCGCGCAGCTTGGCTGAGGCCGCGCAGACTATCCGCATCAGTGAGAGCAGACCGCACTCTCCGTACGAAATCCGCAATCTGTCGGCCAACCAGATCAGACCCTGATACATCAGCTCGATCGCCCGGCCGCTCTGGCTGGTCCCCAGCCTGTCCCCGTGAGCCCGGTTGCCGTGCATCGCCTCGAGGGCGATCGCACGCAGTTCCTGAACGTGAGCCAGTACCGCAGCCGCAGCGTTCCCGTTGATCTCGAGCAGCTTGGCGTCTCCCTCCGGAGGGATGGTCAAGGCGCTGGAGGCGCCACCAGATCGGAGCGGGTTACCGGAGGAACCGACGGCCGCGTTGGGGTCCTTCAGCACCAGCGTAGGGTCCGATCCGTATTTCAGTCCCCTACCCGCCTGTGACAACAGATAATCAGCCTCAATTACGGTATCGATCCCGGCTGAGAATGTGCAGGCGCCGTCTAGACCGTCCGGATCCGAGCCACCGCCACCGGAGATGTTGCGCATCCACACGATCGGCACGAATCCCAGTCCGTGGACGACACTTCTTTCTGGATCGACGCGAGGCGCGACAGCAACGCCGGACGGAGTGGGAAGAAACCAAGTCTCGGCATTATCATCCCATCGTCGCTGGAACCACATCGGTCCCTCGGCCGGATCGACGTCATAACCCAGTGCGCGGAGCTCCACCGCCGCGACCTTGTAGCGCTCCGTCACGCAAACCAGCGTGCCCGGGCTCTTCCGGCTCCACTGTGGCGTGAGGAAGCGCGTCGGCAGCACTTCAAAATAGGGTCGCCGTTCAACCGTACGAAGCAGCACCGCGACGGACCCGATGGAACCTCGCGTTGCGGCTTCCAGCATCGTCTCGTTTAGGTGTGTCTCACGAACCAGATCGGCAAGCGCAGAGACGGTTTGAGGGTCATTCGCACGCACGGCTGGCCAGTGTCCCTCACTGAAGAGGAGCGATACCGAGTCCTCGACCACCACACGACATAGCCCGGTGCGTACGGACGGCCGCCTCTCGTCGAGTGGTACATACTCCCCAGAGTCACTCCGCTCGCGCGAGAATGCATGCGGTAGCGTGTCATATTGTCGTCCATCGAGCACGGCCTCGAGAGCACCGAGCCGGAAGCTCCGATCCGGCATGTCCGCGTCGCGTGGCATCCTGGCCTGAAGGGAGAGCCAGTCCATGAGGTTCAGCGCTCCATGATGTGGGATAATGAAGCCTTGCTGCCAACCCGACGAAGCGTCCGTCCGAACAGGTAGTAGCCGCTGGCGTCCACGAGATGGTCATGCCCGGTGCTCTTGTCGGGATCGTTTGTGCCTTCTCGATAGATCAGTCGCTCGTACGCCTCGATCGACTTGATACACGATGCGTCCACGAAGGCTCTTCGGACACCATCTGCAGACAGAAACTGCCGGTTCATCATGTTGATCCTGTCCCGCACCGGCGGATGTGCAGCCGTCGTGACAACATGGAAGCCCGCTTCTCTCAGGATGCCGATGTCTGTCCTACCGCCGGCAGAGCTTCTCCGCTGTGCACCGGCTGGATCCGGATAGATCGTGATGTGGTCGACCATCCGGATTGACGGGTCGAAGCCGGCGCGGCTGTAACGACGGATCCGTGTTGGATGTCGGAAGGATGATTTCGTCGATCTGTCGCGTCGTCTCACCATCCTCCTGCCAGACCGTCGCTGACATCGGGTTGATGTTGAAGTCCATCCCGATGTGAAGTGGCCGTGACGTATCATGAGCCGACTGCCGGACGTTCTCTGCACGACTGAAAGCGTAGATGACCCGGCCGGCATAGCTCTCGAAGCTGGCACCGTACTCTTGCCTGAAGGTTCTTGGGTCAAGTTGCTGCTGTGCGGCGACTACCTCATCGGGAGGCACATTACCGCCGTCCAGGGTCGTGAACAGAAACGACTTGTAGGCTGGGTCTCCGCCCGGCTGACCGAGAAGATAGGCGTCACGAAAATGATCAAAGCCCTTTGGTGTTCCGATAAACAGTGCATGACCGCGCGATGTCGAGAGCATCGGCCTGATGACTTCGCTCCATGCCTCGGGCCTGCAATCCGCCCACTCATCGCCGCCGAAGAACCAGAGCCCTGAACCACGCAGGTTCTCGAAGGTATCCAGTCCAACGACACGGATCATGTGACCGGAACGGAGCCGCATCGTGCAGCTGGTCTCGTTCGGACTCCCGCTCAACCAGCGGCTCGGTATGGATTTCTTCAGCCTCGCCCACATGACGCGCTTGGCCTGAATAAAGGTCGGTGCGCCGTACCAGATCTCGTTCTCCGTGCCGATAGCCGAACGGATGGCAAGCCTAGCGGCTCGGCGGATCTCCTCCGCCATCAGGAACGTGTTGTGCGTCGGCACCATCCCCGCTCCGCACAGATAGAGACGCGACGGGGAGTCGACCTGGATGCACCGTACCGCCACGCTCGGCGCAGGCTCTATCGAGAGTATCCGCCTCTCACTCTGGATGGCCTCGTTCTGCCACCTGACCCAACGACCGTCCATCCAGACGTCCGCTACCGCTTCTACATGCGGTACGAAACCAAGCGAGCGCAGCAACTCGAGAACATCACGCGTGAGCGCTTGTGTGCAGCAGAACAGCCGCGACCAGCCATCTGCACGGCAGACCTTCAGCCTCTCTGAAAGTGCTTCCAGCAGGCGACGTCTCTGCTCTACGGGAGCCCGGAGATCCGACCGCTCGAGTTGAACGGTCTCGCTTGAGACCTGGTGCAGCGCTACGCCTGGATCGTCATGAGGATCATTGAGTGTCCGTAGCGCCCGACATGCCGCGATGGAGCATCGATAACGTTCTTCCTGCCTCAGCCGTCGCGCGAGTTCGATGGTAGACCGCACCGCACGGGTGCTGCGGTCGCGCCATCTCTCATGCACCTCCCACAAATGATCATCATCCGCAATGACACTGGTGTCGTCATCGAACTGGACACGGTTGCACGCTCGGCCGAACATCACCTCTGTGACCAGCACCACGTTGCAGACCACGCCCTGCTCGTCGAAGAGCTGGTCGCCTTCTCGGACTGAGGCCATGTTCGTCCAGCCGTTCGGCGAAGGCAGAGGCGTGGATAATGCCAACGCCTTGCCAAATCGACGTCCACAGACGGCTACGCGGAATCGCGCGGTTTCATCCCATCCTGCTTCATAGATATTCCACTGAGGCTCGCTCAGGCCGACCCGCGCGACGTCACGACCGCCGCTGGCGTTCCGATTTGGCGTCCCGTCGAGGCGGATCATAGTCAGCGGCAATCTCCTTGATGATCTGCGCCGCGTCGTCCCGTCCGGATGCAGCAGGACGGGACATGAACTTGCTGGGCTTGCTGCCCCTGAGAAGTAACATCAGGAGGGCGTCACTATAGCGGCGGACCGTTATGGCCTCCCCAGTGCTCGGGTCGAAGACAGGCTTGCCTGCTTTCACCACTGGTTCGGCGACACCCTCCAGAGCACGTCGCCATGCTTCTGCCTCGAGCATGTCGGCCGCCTCGTCCAGGGCGTCCTGAAAAGCCATCGCAAAGTCCGGATTTTCCTCCCGAAGCAGGTTGATCTCGCGTCTGGTCATCGTGCTCGCACGACACGCGACGCTGGGATTTCCGGTCTGCGCCAAGACGATGAGGAATTGATCGACCGGCTCCAGGCTCTTCGTCGTTTGGCTGGGCTTAGCCAGCACCTTCCGTTTCGTGCGCTCGGACGACGAGGCGACGACGCCCGAGAGAGGCGGGCTCAGGCGTAACGTACCGCGCCAACGCGACGGCCTCGAGAGGATGTCGACGCCAGCAAGTTGCTCCGCATCGGTGGAGACTCCTCAAAGCGCCTGATAAGGAGCTCCCGTTTCACTGCACTCTCTACACGGCCCCGGAACAGGTCCGAAAGACAGCCAAGCTTCGTCAGATTACAGGTGCCGTATCTCCGGACCGGTACGCAGCGGACGACGATGTCTTGTAGCGGAAGTCCGCTGAAGGCAACGTCGGACCAGTGGTCGGGAGTTACATCTGCGCGGTGTCGAGCTCCACTTTGGCTCTCGATGCGAAGTAGTGTGAGCTCGTCGCCCTCCATGGCCTGGACGACATAGACCGAAGCGCCGCCCGCAACGACATCGCCGCATACGATCTGCACAACGCCTGCGAACATGATGGTGACCCGTGATCTGCGGCTGAAACAAAAAGCCCGCCAGGCATAGATGCCGGCGGGCCCAACTAATTCAGTATGAGATGTTTATAATCTCGAACGGACCCAACGTCAACACGTTTTATTGATTGTCTTGAAATGATTTGACGCTTGCCAGCATTGATACAACAAGAAAACCCCGCTCAGGCGGGGTCTGCTCGTCGGGAAGACTGCGTGCCGAATGAGAGGTGATCAGCCCTCGGCTGTCATCCCGGACATACGGTATTGCCGGTCCATCGTGTCGTAATGCTCGGCAAGCTGCTCTAGTAGGAAAGCCATCTGTGCCGCGACCTTCTTCCGGCCGTTTACATCCTTCGGCATAAGCTTCTCCGCGATCGACGAGAATGAGAGTTCGTCTACGAGGAACAGTCGCAACCTTATCTCGGCGCAAAGTCCAAGCGCATCGCGTACGCTACGATGTCGTGCGCAAGCGGCGACGCGGGCCAACATGCCTGCGTGAAAATCCCGAGCTTTACCGCTCCGAGTAGAGTCCGGATCCCTCGCCCCCTCGACTCCCAGAACGTAGTCTCTATACCATCGATCCGCCACAGCCACGTGAACATCGCCGATCTCTCCCGAACGGTGGAGTGCTGCTAATGGACCGTGCAGCCGCTGAACACCTTCCAGAATCCGAAAGTGATTGCCTTTACGTAGGCGTTCAGGAGACGCACGGTTCTCGAGGTAATGTTCGACAGTCGTCTCTATGGACATATTTACCGGCGCCAGCTCGAAGTCGTACTTGTTCTGGATCTTCATCATGTATCCTGTTCGGCGGCCGGGACATCGTCCTCTGGTTTAGGAGGCGACCCGAGAGGACGATCACCGTATGTCTGGCTGACGCCAACCTAGGTCGGCAGGATCTGGAACGGCACCTTGTCCACGCAGATCGCGCTCCAGGTGATCGGATGCCCGGCCGGAAGCGGATCCGTGCCGGCGGCCTCCCGAGCTTCGGTGCAAGCTCGCTGCCTCATGCGGTTCGAGAGCAGTTTCGCGCGGCGCTGCGCGAAGCTGCGGCTCACTCCGAGACGTTGCGCAGCGGCGCGTATGGTTACTCCCTGATAATCAAGAAGACGGGTCAACGTGGCGTCGAGGTCGCCAGTCCAATTAATCGAACGAGGCATGATAATGAAGCATCCCTTCTGTTCGGCCTGACGGGCCGATGCGGATGCTGACAAATTGTTAGGCTGGGTACAAGATAATTTTCCTGACGTGTTACGCAGATATTACTTGACATTGTGTCTCTAAGTACCGTCGATTTTTGTTATCCTCGACGCCTTGAAAAACCGACGCAGAAGTACCAAGCAAGTATTGCTTTAACTGATAGCAAATATCTCGATGACTTCTAATTATTGACTAAATATCTAGGGTAGATATTACCAGAGTTCTCTTCGTTCCGTCGAACTTAGCCTGTCCGGATCACTGAACCGACTATTGATCTTCCCACTTGTCCTAACCGTTATTGCAAATTTTTGAAAGTGACTTGGATACTTCTGCTGTCGTTTTCCAAAGTGCGCCCCTGAGGTGCGTTCTCCACGCGCTTTCAGTCGGGCGAGAGAGCTTATCACGATCTTTTTACTCTCGTTTAGGCCTGTGGTTCTGTCTTGTACGGGATTCTTGATCGTGGTACTGTAGAGAGGTCACGTGTTATTCGTGTTTTCTCAGGTGCTCGCAGGCGGCACTTATCTCTGCAGATCTTGGTGAGGCAGCGCACGTTGTTCGTGCGTCGGCGCCGCAGACCTCCTGCGCGTTCTCGTAGTCTGTCTCGAGCACGTCCTGCGCGAGCGCCAAGTCAGGGTCCTTCGCTTTATTCTCGAGTTTCTTCAGCTGGTCTTCCGTCTGGTGGGCCTCATGTAGGGCATCCAGACAAGATTGCCCCGCAGCTTCTGGTTTTAGCCGTAACACTGCGATCACGCGCGCCAGTTGCTCTCTTGCGAGGTCACCTGATCTCGCCTGATCGTCCGCATGAGCTGGAACAGACAGCAGTAACAGGAGACCGCCTTGCGCCAGCCTCCTACCGGACCCACGCATGCTTCTTCTCCCATGAGGTGACGCGGTCATTCGAGATTGCCAAGAGCCCGGAGGCGAACCTGAGATCGCCGTGATAGGCCGACAGGTTGAATGGGAGGGAGCTGGCGGAGGGGATGGGATTCGAACCCACGGTACGGCTTTACACCGTACAACGGTTTAGCAAACCGCCGCCTTCAGCCGCTCGGCCACCCCTCCGCTGGAGAGCGTTCTCTTTACTCAACGCTCCCGTATGAAGTTAGGCCCGGCGAGAAGTGACGTCAAACCCCTATCCCGTCTCGCGCCTCAACCGACGCTGCAGCGCCTCGTTGACCAGTGCTGGATTGCCTTTTCCCGACATCGCCTTCATCACTTGGCCCACGAAGAAGCCGAATAGTTTGTCCTTGCCACCATGAAACTCGGCGAGTTTCTCGACGTGAGCCGCCAGTACTGTATCTATAGCAGTATTTATTACCTCGACATCGGTGACCTGTCGTAGACCTTTCCGCTCGATGATGGAGCCCGGCTCCCCACCGGTATCGATCATCTCTTCGAATACATCCTTCGCGATGCGCCCGTTTATCGTCTGGTCCGTTATCAGGTCCAGCAACGCCCCGAGGGCCTCCGCTGAGACAGGGCTGGTCGCGATGCTACGCCCGGTTCGGTTCAGGGCCGCGAAGAGGTCGCCTAAGATCCAGTTGGCGGCCAGGCGAGCATCTCGTCCCCGCGCTACCTCCTCGAAGAACGCGGCCGTGGACCGTTCCGCAACCAGCACGGTCGCGTCCTGCCACGGGATCCCGTAATCGCTGGCGAAACGGCTGCGCTTCTGGTCCGGCAGTTCCGGGAGCGCCTCCGCCAACCTTGCGATCCAGGTCTCGTCGAGAACGAGCGGCAGCAAGTCCGGGTCCGGAAAGTATCTGTAGTCGTGAGCGTCTTCCTTGCTACGGAGCGATCTTGTCTCCGCGCGGACAGGGTCGAACAGCCTGGTTTCCTGGTCAACGATGCTGCCAGCCTCCCAGATGTCGACCTGCCGCCTCGCCTCGATCTCGATTGCCTGCATGACGTAGCGGATCGAATTGACGTTCTTGATCTCGCATCGGGTTCTGAACGGCTCACCCCGCTGCCGGACCGAGACGTTCACGTCGGCACGCATGGAGCCCTCTTCCATGTTGCCATCGCAGGTCCCCAGGTAGCGCAGGATCATTCTTAGCTTGCGCAAGTAGGCTCCGGCTTCCTCCGGACTGCGCATGTCCGGCTCGCTGACGATCTCCATCAGTCCAACGCCGGCACGGTTCAGGTCGATATAGGATCTCGTGGGATCCTGGTCATGCAGCGACTTTCCCGCATCCTGCTCGAGATGCACGCGAGTGATCCCGATCTTCCGCGTGCTTCCGTCCGTCAGCTCGACTTCCACCAGGCCGGCTCCGATGATCGGGTGTGTGAACTGGCTGATCTGGTAGCCGGCAGGCAGATCCGCGTAGAAATAGTTCTTGCGATCGAAACGGCTCTCCAAGTTGATCCGCGCATTCAGGCCGAGACCGGTTCGCACCGCCTGAGCCACACACTCTCGATTGATCACCGGCAGCATACCTGGAAACGCCGCATCGATCAGGCTGACTTGCGTGTTCGGCTCGGCGCCGTAGGTCGCTGATGCCCCGGAGAACAGCTTCGACTGGCTGATCACCTGTGCATGCACCTCCAGTCCAACCACCAGCTCCCAGGTGCCGGTGCGTCCTTCGATGGCGTAGCTCATGCCGCCGCTCCTGCGCGCAACCTCGGCATGCTCGGAAAGGCAGCAGCCTGCTCCAGCACATGCCCCACCGCGATCAGCGACTCTTCGTCGAAGGGTCGGCCGATCACCTGCAGGCCCAACGGCAGACCAGCTCCGTCGAGGCCAGCAGGTACCGACAATGCCGGCACGCCGGCCATGCTTGCAGGAACCGTGAAGACGTCATTGAGATACATCTTGATCGGATCATCCATGTTCTCGCCCTGCGCGAACGCCGAGGATGGGGTCGTGGGTGTCAGCAAGACGTCGACCTTCCGGAAAGCCTCGGTGAAGTCGCGCAGGATCAGGTTCCTCACCTTCTGCGCCCGCAGGTAGTATGCATCATAGTATCCCGCCGACAGGACGTAAGTGCCGATCAGGATCCGCCGCTGCACCTCAGTCCCGAAGCCACCAGCCCGCGAGCGCTCATACAGCTCGTCAAGGCTGCCGGCATCCACACGCATCCCGAACCGTACTCCATCGTAGCGGGCGAGATTTGAAGAGCATTCCGCAGGCGCGATGATATAGTAGGCTGCCAAGCCATACTTGGTATGCGGCAGCGATACGGTGTCGATCTCGCATCCTGCATCCCGCAGCCACGAGATCCCCCGCTGCCACAGCGTCTCGATCTCCGGTGGCGTTCCCGACGCGTGATATTCCTGCGGAACACCGACGCGCAGCCCGCGCAGGCTCCGACCGCAGGCGCCGGCGTAATCCGGCACCGGCCGATCCACGCTCGTGCTGTCCTTCGCGTCGTAGCCAGCCATGGAGCGAAGCAGGATCGCGCAATCCTCGACGCTGCGCGCCATCGGTCCCGGCTGATCCAGCGAACTCGCGAACGCGATCACGCCCCAGCGGCTGCAGCGCCCGTAGGTCGGCTTGAGCCCGACCACTCCGCAGAAGGAGGCCGGCTGCCGGATCGAACCGCCGGTGTCGGTCCCGGTGGCACCGAGTGCCAGCCGGGCCGCAACCGCTGCGGCCGACCCTCCCGATGATCCGCCCGGAACCAACTTGGCGGCATCGCCGGATCGCTGCCATGGATTCTCCACGGGTCCGAACATCGAGTTCATGTTGGATGAGCCCATGGCGAACTCGTCCAAATTCGTCTTGCCCAGGAACACCGCCCCATCGCGCAGTAGTCGCTCCGTCACCGTGCTCTCGTAGGGCGGCACGAAGCTCTCGAGCATCCGGCTGGCGGCGGTCGTCCGCACGTCCCTCGTGCAAAACAGATCCTTTATCGCGAGCGGGATGCCCAGGAGCGGTGCCCGCTCCGCTCCCGCGCGCGCCGAGTCCGCTGCCGCGGCAGCCTGCAGCGCGCGCTCCGCGGTCACGGTGACGTACGCGTTGAGACGCGGATTCAAGGCCTCGATCGCCTCGAGATGCGCGCGGGTCAACTCGACGGAGGTGAAGTTTCCCTCGCGCAGGCCGCGTGACGCGGCCGCGAGCGAAAGGTCGGTCAGCATCACTCGACCACCTTGGGGACCGTGTAGAACGGTCCCACCCGATCCACCGTGTTCGACAGCACCGCGTCCGCCATGCCGCCGTCGCTCACGACATCGTCTCGTAGTCGAAGCACGGCCTGCTCGACGCTCACCATCGGAGCCACGCCCTCGACATCGACCTCCGAGAGCTGCTCGATCCAGCCAAGGATGCCGTTGAGCTCCTCCTGCAGTCGGGGAAGCTCATGATCCTCGATCCCGATCCGGGCTAGCCGGGCAACGCGACGAACCGTCGCGGCATCAAGCGACATGACGGAGAACCTTCTTTATCTCGGGATACCACCCTGGCAACCTGGGCGCGTCGGGACCATAAACCGTCATTATGCCGCTCTTCAACATGCGACAGCTTCGTGAAGCTCTGCCCCGGGATGGCCGTCTTCTTGGTTTAGATCCAGGCTCCCGGACCATCGGCCTAGCACTGTCGGACGTCTCGCTCGTGCTCGCTTCCCCGTATGGAAGCCTGAAGCGCACGAAGCTTTCCATGAACGCGCCCGAGATCCTACGCCTCGCGCGAAAGGAGGGTGCTGCCGGCCTCGTCTGCGGGCTGCCGCTGTCGATGGATGGCAGTTTCGGTCCGGCAGCGCAACGCGCCCGAGATTGGCTGCTCGCTCTGAGCGATGTCACCGGCCTGCCCGGCGCCCTCTGGGACGAGCGCCTCTCGACCAGCGCCGTCAACCGGATGCTGATCTCGGACCTCGACATGACCCGGGCGCGTCGCGCGGTGCTGGTGGACCGGCTCGCAGCCGCCTACATCCTGCAGGCAGCGCTCGACGCGACCCACAGCAGTGTCGTGGCCCCACCCAGTATCCAGGGATATCACGCGGATGGTGGGCGCGACAGGGATTGAACCTGTGACCCCTGCCATGTCAAGGCAGTGCTCTACCGCTGAGCTACGCGCCCATCCGATTTCCAGGCTTCTACAAGCGCGGGTCGCGATCTGCAAGCGGCACCGCGACTGCGCATTCTTGTCGGCGACGCGGCACCCAATCCCGGCGCCTCGATACTCGACTGTCGACGAGTGACACGATGCGGTGGCGCGCGCAAACTCGCCCTATGGCATTGATCGATCCCCTGCAGCCGCACGATATGCTCCCCGAGCAGCCGCTCCACGTCGCAGCACCGGCAATGCAGATGGTCCCGATACTGGTCGCCTCGCCCCATTCAGGTCGCAACTACTCCGCCGACTTCGTCGCGTCCTCGCGCCTTGCATTCGAGGACTTGCGACGCAGCGAGGACAGCTTCGTCGAGGAGTTGTTTGCAGGAGCATCGGCGGCCGGGATCGCCCTGCTTCGAGCCGATTTTCCTCGGGTCTACTGCGACGCCAACCGCGAGCCTTGGGAGTTGGACCCGGTCATGTTCGCGGACAAGCTGCCGTCCTGGTGCAATACCGGAAGCGCCCGGGTCCTGGCCGGCTTCGGCACCATCGCTCGCCTCGTCTCATCCGGTGAGCCGATCTACCGGGAAAAGCTGACGTTCGCCGAAGCGGAGCGTCGCATACGGGCCTGCTGGCAGCCCTACCATGATACGCTGACGCGCCTCATCGACGACATCGTCGCCAACCACGGGTTCTGCCTGCTGCTCGACGCGCACTCCATGCCGAGCCTCGGCAGCGGCTTCAAGAGGGCCGATCCGGATTTCGTTCTCGGTGATGCATTTGGCACCTCCTGCGCCCTGCCGATCACCCAGTTCACCGAGCGCTTCCTGCGCGATCACGGCTTCCGGGTCCGGCGCAATGATCCCTACGCGGGTGGATACGTCACGCGTCACTACGGCCGCCCGTCACACCACGTCCACGTGCTGCAGATCGAGATCTGTCGCAGCCTCTACATGAACGAGACGAACTTCGAGAAGCTGCCACGCTTCACCGAGCTCCGCGACATACTGGCGAAGCTGCTGGACGAGCTCGCCGAGAACGCCTCCGTCCTCATGCGCTAGCGATCACGGCTACTCTCGACCGGAGCCCTCCCGCTCTTGAGGATTTAGTAATCGATCGCCGGCATCATGCAGCGATGCGATGCCCTCTCCTCACCAGCCTCGGCCCAGTCCTGCTGCTGCTGTGGGCGTTCGCCAGCGCCTTCGCCGTCGCCTCGGAACCCGCGGATAATGCTCTCTGCCAGCACGCCACGGCTTCGGCGGAACATGAATCCGGCGTTCCCGATCAACTGCTGGATGCGATCAGTCGTGTCGAGAGCGGTCGATACGATCAGGATCAGAAGGCCGTTCGGGCGTGGCCATGGACCATCAATGCCGAAGGACAGGGTCACTTCTACGCCTCCAAGGCGGAAGCCGTCGAAGCGGCCAGGCAATTCCGGGCGAGAGGCGTCCAATCCATGGATGTCGGCTGCACCCAGATCAACCTGATGTTCCATCCGACCGCATTCAGCTCTCTCGAGGACGCCTTCGATCCCGGTCACAACGCCACCTACGCCGCCCGCTTCCTGACGGACCTGTTTCATCAAACGGGAAGCTGGCCTCATGCCGCAGCCGCCTACCATTCTCAGACCCCTGAGCTCGGCACCGACTACCAGCGCAAGGTGCTGGAAGCCTGGGCCGATCCGATCGATCGGCCGATCACCCCGGGCCAGTCCGAGCACGTCGCGTCACCACGTATCTCCGAGTTCCACCGGCAGCTCGCGACGCTGTCCTCCCCCAGCCCGGCTGCCGCCGTGTCGATGATGACACGCCCCTTCGGCCACAGCAGCCTCAACGTGGCGCTGAGCGGCTATGGCCGCCTGCCACGTGGCGGCGGCCGCCTCTTCGGGAGTGGCGGCGGTCGCGACCTGTCGGCGTATCGCGCCATGCCGGTGGCCATGCTGACGATCCCCCGCCGACTGAGCCGGTACTGAGGAACCGATCATCGGTCGCAGCGAGCCTCGATCCTCGCCAGCACCGCAGAATGTCCGGCCGCCGGTTGAAATGACCGTGATATCCCCGCATATCCGCGGCCTGTTCGATCGCTGCGGAGACATCAGGATGAGTGACCAGAACGCTGCCGACCACAGCCCTCCGAACAAATCGAGCGAGCACCCGGCCGAGCGCCATGAGTTCAGCGCGGAGGTCGGCCGTCTCCTCGACCTCGTCGTCCATGCGCTGTACTCCGACCGCGAGATCTTCCTGCGCGAACTGGTCGCCAATGCCGCGGACGCGACGGATCGGCGACGCTTCGAGGCGCTCACCGAACCGGCCGCCGCCCTGCCGGACGATGCCAAGATCCGGATCAATCCGGACAAGGCAGCCCGCCAGCTCACGATCAGCGACGACGGCACCGGCATGAGCCGCACCGAGCTCGTGGAGAACCTCGGCACCATCGCCCGCTCCGGGACCCGGGCCTTCGGGGCCGAGCAGGCCGCCGAGGACGGGCAGACGCCCAATGCGGACAAGCCCAGCCTGATCGGCCAGTTCGGCGTCGGCTTCTACGCCGCCTTCATGGTCGCCGAGCGCGTCGAGGTCACCTCGCGTCGTATCGGCGACGACGCCGCGTGGCGCTGGTCCTCCGAGGGAGGCGGCAGCTTCACCCTCGCACCCGCCACCCGCGACGCGCCCGGCACCGACATCGTGCTGCACATCAAGTCGGATGCGGACGAGTTCCTCGAGAGCTACCGGCTGGAGAACATCGTCCGCAAGTGGGCGGACCACATCACCTGGCCGATCACCATCCAGCGTGACGGCAAGGAGGTCTCCGCCAACGAGGGCACAGCTCTCTGGCGCAAGCCCAAGAGCGAGATCACCGAGGAGCAGCTGACCGAGTTCTACCAGCACCTCGGCCACGCCTTCGACAAGCCCTGGGCCACGCTGCACTGGCGCGCCGAGGGCACGCTCGAGTTCACCGCCATGCTGTTCATCCCCTCGATGCGCCCCTTCGAGCCGGTGGAGTCCGTACGCGAGAGCCGGGTCCGGCTGCATGTCCGACGCATGTTCATCACCGACGAGGCGGAGTTGCTGCCGCCCTGGCTGCGTTTCGTCCAGGGCATCGTCGACACCGAAGACCTGCCGCTCAACATCTCGCGCGAGATGCTGCAGGCGACCCCGGTGCTGGCGCGGATACGCAAGGCGGTCACCAACCGGGTCGTCACCGAGTTGCGCAACCGGGCCAAGGATGCCGAGGCCTATGCGGCCTTCTGGGAAAATTTTGGCCCGACGCTGAAGGAGGGCTTATGGGAGGACGCCGAGCATCGCGTCGAGCTCGCCGGCCTGTCCCGTTTCCGCTCCACCCACGATGCGAGCAGCCTGACCTCGCTGACCGACTACCTGACCCGCATGAAGCCGGAGCAGGATGCGATCTACTACCTGATCGGCGACAGCCAGGACGCGCTCGCCGGGTCGCCGCAGCTGGAGGGCTTCAAGGCGCGCGGCATCGAGGTGTTGCTGCTCTCCGATCCGGTCGACGCATTCTGGCCGGACCGCCTCGACAAGTTCCAGGACAAGCCGCTGCGCAGCGTCACCCAGGGCCTGTCGGACCTCTCCAAGCACGCCCCGGAGGGCGCGCCGGAAGCCGAGGCGATCGACCTCACCGCCCTGTTGCCGGCGCTGAAGGCGGCTCTTGGCGACGACATCGCCGAGGCCCGCGCCACCGACCGGCTGGTGCACAGCGCGGTCGTGCTCGCGGCCTCGCAATCGGGCCCCGACCTGCAGATGCAGCGCCTGATGCGCAGATCGGGTCAGAAGATGCCCAGTTCCGCACCGGTGCTGGAACTCAATCCGCACCATCCGCTGATACGCTCCCTCGCCGCCCGTCTCGATCGTCAGGAGTCGATCGACGAGGCGGCGCGCACCCTGTTCGACCTCGCCCGCGTCCAGGATGGCGAGCTGCCGCGCGATCCCGCTGCCTTCGCCAGGCGGGTCTCGGAGGCACTCGTCGCGACGATGTCGCTGCCGACGCAGGATATCTGAGCCGTCCCATGCTGCACGTCGATCCGCGCGCCGACATCCTCGCCGTGATCGACGTGCAGCCCACCTTCATGCCGGGTGGCGAGTTGCCGGTGCCGGACGGCGACCAGGTGGTCCCGGTCGTCAACCATCTGTTGCAGGACCGATTTCGGGTCGCCTTCGCCACGCAGGATTGGCATCCGCCAGGTCACAGCTCGTTCGCCAGCTCCCATCCCGGCGCGGCACCCTTCGAGACGCTGCAGACGCGTCACGGCAGCCAGACCCTGTGGCCCGATCACGCGCTGCAGGGCAGCGTCAATGCGGCAATCCACCCGATGCTGGCGCAGGAGCGCCTGCAGATGATCCTTCGCAAGGGAACCGATCCGGCGATCGACAGCTACTCTGCGTTCCTGGAGAATGACGGCGTCACGTCGACCGGACTCGCCGGCTGGCTGCGCGACCGTGCGATCCGACGGCTGTTCTTCTGCGGACTTGCGACCGACATCTGTGTCGCCCACTCCGCCCGCCACGCCGTCGAGCAGGGGTTCGAGGCTGTCCTGATCACCGACGCCTGCCGCGGCATCGGCAGCATCGACTCGGAGAACCGCAACAGCCTCGACCTCGCGGAACGCGAGCTGGTCGGGATCGGCGTCACCTTCCTCACCTCGTCCGAGCTCGCCTCCACCCGCTGATCATTCCTCCCCTGGGCGCCCTCCCGGACGCCTTGACGATGACGTGGAAATCCTCGAAAACCCGCCACGCCACGGCAGGATGGGCGCGTAGCTCAGCGGTAGAGCATCGCCTTCACACGGCGGGGGTCACAGGTTCAATCCCTGTCGCGCCCACCATCCGCCTCAGAACCCGAACATGTGGTCGAGCGAGAACGCCCCGGCCTCGTCCATCAGCCCGTGATAGCCGAACAGCCGGCAGGTCGCATCCCGGATCAGCACGTAACCGGCTGGCCCCGCCTGCCCGAGCAGAGCGGCCCCGAAGATCTCGTGCGGCCAGACCATCGTCGATCCGCAGCAGCGTATCTCGATCGATCGCTCCGCCAGCACCGCCCCGCCCCCGTCATGCAGCACCAGCCGGGTGCTCGACCGCGGATGCCATGGTGCCGATGCCGCGTAGATCAGGGCGCTGAAGCTGTGCCGCGCCGCGTCGCCGAGCTTCAGGAACAGCCGGGTCGAGAGCCCGGGCGGTGGCCCCGAATAGGATTGCGGCTCGTCGCGATACACCATGGCGGTGTTGAAGATATGCGCGCCGAAGCTGGTCTCGGCCACGTGGCCGCTTCCGATATCCTCGTAGCGTACCAGCGCGTGCATCCAGCCATCCGCCTCGCCGCCCTCGCGGAAGTCGTAGGCGAGCTCCGCATGACCCTCCGCCGCCCCGAGATCGGCCAGGTCCAGGGCCAGGCCGTGGTCACGCGGCAGGCAGCCGAGGAAGCGCTCGCCCGTCTTGGTTCCATCGGCATCGAACAGATCGACCCGCAGCGGCAGCGTCGTCTGGCGCTCTGCCATCGGCGCCGGCTGCACGATGCTGCGGAACCGCGTCGGGTCCAGCACCGGGAACGGCAGGATGTAGCCGCGCCCGAGGCTCGCCGGCAGCGTCCGGATGCCTGGATCGCTGACCAGGTCGGGACGCTCGACGTTCATGTGCGCGATCCGGCAGCGCCCGCCGCGCAGCACCTCGTAGCGCGGCCGCACCATGTGCCGCCCGCAGCGCAGCTCCACCTGCGCCGGCCAGCGCACGCCTGGAAGCTGAGCCGCCACGTCCACCGCGACGCTGGCGTAGGGGGCCACCGCGAGCGGCAGCGCCACCGGCGACCCCGCTCCCATGCGGTCGAGCGCGATCGCGCCCGCTGGGATCGGCACCGCGTGGGAATTCTGCACCCAGAGCAGCACCGTCTCACCCTCGGCCGGAGCGGGAAGGTTGGCGTAGCGGTTCGACGGCCACGCGTTGGCGTCGTGCGTGACCGAGAGGCTGCGATTGCCCTCCCGGCCGTAGACGTCGAGCGCGTACTTGACGACGTCGTGGCCGGCGATGCCGATCGCGTGGACGAACAACTGCCCGCAGAACGCACCGAGGCCGAACCGCTCGCGCATCTCCCGGCTATCGACCACGATGCCCCCCGGCCCCGGCGAGACATCCTCCTGCCAGGTCGCCAGCACCGTGCCCGCTCCATCGTAGAGCCGGAGCCACAGCCGGACCCGTTCCGCGCCGTAGGCCTGCCAGTAGTTCGCCGTCACCAGCCGCGTCGAGAGCGCGTCGTCGTCGCGAAAGAAGGCGAAGTTGGTCGCGAAGTTGAGTCGATTCAGGTAGGAGCGCGGCTGCGTGAGCATGGCGTCGGGCAGCCGTACCGCATCCAGGGTCACCACCTGGAGCGAGGCCGGCAGCATGTGCGCGATCCGGGTCCGTATCCGCTCGGCGTCGAACGCCGCCACCAGCAGCACCGAGGCCGCCGACGCGCCGATCTCGCTCAGCGCCAGCGCCCGCACGCCCAGAACCTCCTGCCCCACCGCCACCACGTCGTGCACGTAGAGCTCCGCCACCGGCGGCAGCTCGGCATGCAGCGCGAACAGCATCGTCGCCGCGCCATCCGGATCATACACCGCGAGCCGCCCCACCTGACCCAGCCGCCCACCGAGTACCGCGACCGCCTCCGCGGCCAGCGGATGCGCCAGCGCCTTGTACAGCACGTTGCCGCCCTGACGCGCGTCGTAGGTTTGGATGTCCAGCATGTCGCCCTACTCGGTTGCCGCGCGGATGGACGTGTCCGCATCGGTATGCCCGCGCAGGCCGAGACGACGCCGCATCGCGTCAGCCACCGCCGGCGTGTCGTCCAGCGCCTGGGTCCGCCACTCCTCCAGGCGGCCGCCGAACCACCGCACGCGACCGGCCTGGCGCATCGTATGCACGAACAGCCCGATCCGTCGCGAGCGACCGGGCAGGGCTGCGACCATCACCGGCACCGAGGTCGCCACCGCCTCGGAGATCATCGACACGCTGTCGTTGGTGACGATGATCGCGTCCGCACAGGCCAGCATGCCGAGATACGGGTTCTCGCCCTGCATGGTCCAGATCCACGCGCCGAGCGGCGACAAGGCCGTCTCCAGCGCTGCCCTCACCTCGGTTCCGGTCCGGCGCGAGGGCGTCACCATCAGCCCGACCCGATCGGCGCGCATCATGGAGCCGAGCTGCCCCGCCAGCACCGTGCCGACCGGCCCATCCAGCCGGTAGCGTCCGTTCGATCCGCCGACCAGCACCGCGACCAGCGGCCGCGGCAGATGCGCGAACCGCGGCAGCCAGCGCCCCCGCGCCTCCCGCAGCTGGAGCGCGCCGACCTGGTGCAGCGCGTTGCGCGACACCAGCACGTTGGGGCCATCGAGCTCGTCGTGGGTGTTCGCGACCACCAGGTCGAAGCGGTCCAGCCGCATACGCGGGTTCTGGATCTGCACCACCTGGCGTCCGCGGCGGCGCAGCGCCGCACCCAGCGCCCCACCGACGCCGCCCACGCTCATCACCAGCCCATCGGGAAGGATCCCGAGCGGCTCGATCGCCGCCATCGGCATCGGCCACCGCGCCGCCGGCATCCAGCGCCAGGGTCGGAGCGGCATCAGCGCATGCACCGAATGCGCGAGCCCCGACCGCTCAGCCAGCCCTACCGCCTGCGCCTGCAGCCCGGCATACGGCTGCGCCAGGATCACCGCGCGATCAGTCTCCATCGCCGTCTTGTGCGAGCCACCTTGACCGGCGTCAACAGCTGGCGCTTGACTCCAACCCACGGAATCGGCGATCAAACGCCGCGCCTTTTGACGCGGTCCGCGATCGACGCCTTCGGGCGACGCGGTCCGCAGGCCCAGGCCGGGCATCGGCCACCCGGGTTCTCCACACCTCGCCTGACGCGCCGGTTCGCGATCCCGTCGATCGCCGCGACCGCCGGAAAGGCCCGTTCCAAGCATGACCATCCAGTTCGACACGCTCGGGCTCTCGTCCGCCCTCCTCGACGCCGTTCGTCACGAAGGCTACGTCGAGTGCACGCCGATCCAGGCCCAGGCGATCCCGGCGATCCTGCAGGGCCGCGACCTGCAGGGCATCGCGCAGACCGGCACCGGCAAGACCGCGGCCTTCGCGCTGCCCATCCTGCACCGCCTGCTCAGCGCGCCGATCCATGCGCCGCGGCAGGGCTGCCGCGCCCTGATCCTGTCGCCGACCCGCGAACTCGCCGGCCAGATCGCACAGAGCTTCCGCGCCTATGGCCGCAACACCAAGCTGCGCACCAGCCTGGTCTATGGCGGCGTGCCGAAGCATCCCCAGGCACGTGCACTCGCCAACGGCACCGACATCCTGGTCGCGACCCCGGGACGCCTGCTCGACCACCTGTCGGACCGCAGCATCCGGCTCGATACCACCGAGATCCTGGTCCTCGACGAGGCCGACCACATGCTCGATCTCGGCTTCATCCTGCCGATCCGCAAGATCGCGGCGCTGCTGCCGGCCGCTCGGCAGAGCCTGTTCTTCTCGGCGACGATGCCGCGCGAGATCGCCCTCCTCGCCGCCCAGCTGCTCCGCGACCCGGTGCAGGTCGCGGTGGCGCCGGTCGCCACCACCGCCGACCGCGTCGAGCAGCGCGTCATCTTCGTCGACACGGCGCGCAAGCGGCAGGTCCTCACCGAGTTCCTGCGCAAGACCCGCGGCGGCCGCGTCCCGGGCCGCACCCTAGTCTTCACCCGGACCAAGCACGGCGCCGACCGCGTGGTCGAGTTCCTCGACAAGGCCGGTCTGTCCTGCAGCGCCATACACGGCGACAAGAGCCAGGCGCAGCGCGAGCGCGCCCTGACGAGCTTTCGCAAGGGCCAGATCAGCGTCCTGGTGGCGACCGACGTCGCCGCCCGCGGCATCGACATCGACGGTGTGACCCACGTGATCAATTTCGACCTGCCGAACGTGCCGGAGAGCTACGTCCACCGCATCGGCCGCACCGCGCGCGCCGGACAGGGCGGAGTCGCGATCTCCTTCTGCGACGCCTCGGAGCGTGCGCACCTGCGCAGCATCGAGAAGCTGATCCGCACTCGGCTGATGGTGTCCGAGCCGGGCCAGCTCGCGGCCTGACGATCAGGCGGCCGCCGCCGCGGCACGGCCGGAGTCGAAGGCGGCCTCCACGCGACCGCCGAGGCACCAGTCGCCGCACACCACCAGCCCTGCCGCCGGATCGGACAGGCAGGCTTGGCCGAGTGGGCGCTGCGTCCGCGCGTAACGCCAGCGATGCGCGGCACGATGGATCGGTGCGGCCTCGATCCCGGTCGCCACGCTGAAGGCAGCGTGCAGGTCCGCCAGCACCGCGTCCGGTTCCCGTTCCAGTCGGGCGGCCGACCAGGCCGCGCTGCCGTGCGCGACCCAGCAATCCGGTGAGCCGGGCCGGCCCGGTCGCGAGCTATCCCGCGCGATCCAGCAGAGCGGCCCGTCGAGGGTCCGCATATCCGCTCCCGGCTGCCGCTCCACATAGGCCAGCATCACCGCCCAGCACGGGTCCATCACGACGGCCGCGACCGGGACGGCGAACTCGTGCCCCGACGCCGCCAGCAGCGGCGCCGCCTGCGGCGCCGGCAGCGCCAGCACGACCCGGTCGAACGGCCCGGCAGGTTCCCCGCTCCGGCCGATCGTGCCGGGCCTGACGGCGCGCGCATCCTGATGATGCACGAGCCATCCGGCCGATGCGCGCTCGATGAACGTGACCTGACGCAGCGGCAGCAGGGTACCGACACCACTGCGCGCCGCCGCCTCAGCGAGTGCCGACATGCCGGGCAGGCCGACCCAGCGCGGTCGTGCGGAATCCGGATTCCATGCGGCGACCCGCTCTCCCGCACCGGCCAGGAAAGCCTGGAACGCAGCACCCCTGGCGGTCGCATACTGTGCTCCGTGATCGAAGCGGAGCCCCTCGATCCGGCGGCTCGCGAGCCGCCCTCCCGGACGTCGTCCCTTGTCGAACAGCATGACGTCGAAATCACCCGCGTGCAGCAGGCGTGCGCAGGACAGGCCGGCCATCCCGGCGCCGATGACGGCGATACGCTTGCGGCGGGTCGGCATCCGGCGACGCTGGGCGAGTTCGAGGATGCACGCAAGGGCCGTCCGCCAGCTGGTGCGCGACGTCCGTGACCTCATCGAGAACGCCTCGCCCCCGCTACGCGCTGACGATCTCGGTTTGCGCCGCCTCCTCGGCCGCACGAGCGTCGGCCACGCCGTCGAACGCCGCCTGGATCTGCCGAACCAGGTGCTCCGCCATCTGCCGCCAGCGTTCCCGCGGATCCGGGCGCAGGTCGCCGGAAGAAGCCGGCGGAGCGGCGAGCAGCCGCGCCAGTTCGGACCGGATGCTGCCCGGATGCGGCTCGCACAGCAGCGCCAGCCGGTCGTCACGAAACTGCTCGGCCAGGCCGCCGACCCGGGTCGCCAACACCCAGCGCCCGGCGGCGATCGCCAACGCCGCGCCGCCGCGCAGGCTCGCTTCGCCATACCGCAGCAGCACCGCATAGGCCCAGCCGATCAGCGCGCCGACCTCGTTCTCCGGGACCCAGCGGTTCTCGACCCGCACGCGTGGCAGCGCCGCGAGCGCCCGCAGGGTCCCGCTGTCCGGTCCGTGGCCGACGATCCGGACCTCGTACGAGGGCACCTCGTCCAGTCCGCGCAACGCCGTCTCGAGCAGGTCGAGCCCCTTGTAGGGCAGCAGGCGGCCGAAGCAGAGCAGGCGCATGGGCCCACCATGCGAGAGCGGCGGCGGCGGCCTCGGACCGAAGGTGAAGGGCGGCAGGCTGGCGCTCAGCAGCGGCTTGCCGCGCGCCGCCCTCTGACGCAGCAGACGCTCCGAGACGTGATGGGTCAGGGCGATCAGCGCGTCGGCGCGGCGGATCAGGCGACGCTGCAAGGCCATCTGCAGCGGAAACCCGTCACCCGGATGCAGGTCCGCATCGTGCACGGTGACCACCAGCTTGACGCGCAGCTGCCGCAAGGCCCAGGCCATCACCAGGTCGAGCGGGCCCGGCATCGCACAGATCGCGACCTGCGGCGCCAGCGCCCGGATCCGCCGCATCAACGACCAGACGGTCAGCGGCGACAGCAGCACGCGGCAGACATAGCCGACGAGGCCGTCATAGGTCCGCACCGGCAGCGCGCAGCGCGGCGGATCCTGCGCAGTAAGGATCTCGGCGCGGGTGGAGAGCGACAGGAACACCTGCTGCCCGGGCACCCTGGCGAGGCTCGCCGCCAGCTCCGTCGCCACCCGCGGACCCGCACCTCGTCGTCCCCACTGCCAGACCAGGATCCTCACGCCTCAGATCGTCCTGCGTCGGACGAAGCCGATCTGCGCCAGCGCCTCGCGCAGCTCGCGGCCATCGAACCGCGAGCGGCTCACCCGGAGCGCGGCCTCGCCCAGCGCGGCCCGCCGCTCCGGCGCGTCCGCCAGTGCCTGCAGCGCCCGGGCGGCGGCGTCGGTGTCCGCATCCGCCCATACCGCGCCAGGAGCCTCGAAGATGCCGCGCGGATCGCGTGCCGGCACCAGCCGGTAGCCGATCGGCACGCCGCAGCCCTGGTCAAGGAATTCAGCCGTGGCCGACCAGTCCGTCGCCACCACCGCGCGTCCCAGCATCATCGCCTCCGCAGGCACCAGCCCGAATCCCTCACTGCGATGCAGTGAAAGCACGATGTCGGCAAGCCCGGTGAGCGCGTGCGCGTCCGCCTCCGGCAGCATGCGCGTCTCCAGCCTGATGTTGGGGCATCCCGCGACCGCGTCGTGCAGCCTACGCATATCCGCGGCGAAGTGCCCGGGATGACCCACCTTCAACACCAGGATGCGGTCGGTACGGTTACCAAATGCTTTACGGAACGCGGCGATTGCCGCCAGCGGGTTCTTGCGCTCGAAGGCGGATGCAAGGCTGAACGATACCAGCACGACCACCGCGTCCTCGGGCAAGCCGAACGCCCCTCGGTCGAGCTGCGCCGGCCGCGGCGGAGACAGCGCCAGCGCGTGGGGCACCACGCGCACCCGTCCCGGCATCAGGCTCTGCAGCGCCTGCGCGGTGAAGCGCGAGGGCGCCCAGACCTCATGCACGCAGGCGCAGGCGGGCCGCCAGTTCGCCGGCAGCACCTCCAGCTCCCAGGCCCAGAAGCCGATCACGCGACGTCCGCGCAGCATCCGGCGCGGCAGCCGGAGCAGGGCGGCGGGCAGCACCGGAGCATTCACGTGCAGCACCAGCGCCGCCCCGCCGCTCCCGCTCGGGGGTCGCGGCCTCGCCTCGGCCGGCCGGTCCGTCTCGCCTGGAACCGTCAGTCCCGCCTGCATCGACCAGGCCGGAACATCCAGCGCATCGAGCGCACGCCGCATGATGCGCGCGGACTCTCCCAGGCCGGAGGCACGGGCGATCTCGCCGGCGACGATCACGCCGTCGCACGCGGACGGCGGCATCCGGTCGGGCTTCGGAGCCAGCATCGCCGGCAGCTTCGCGAGCCAGAGCCGCCGACGGGCAGCCGGCAGCGCCTGCCAGACGCGATGCACCGGGCGGAGTGAGGACGAGGAACCCGGCATCTCGGCCCTGGATCATGAGGAGGGGGAGTCTGGCCGCGACGACCGCGGATCGCAAGCACGCCAAGACCACGCATCCGCAGACCATCCGCCCCAGCCGCAACAGCCATTGCCGACGCACCTGCCCCGTATAGACTGACCCGATGCCCGAACCCGTCCACCTTCCGACAACGGAGATCCTCGAGACGCTGGTCGCCTTCGACACCACCAGCCGCAACTCCAACCTGCCGCTGATCGGCTGGGTCAGGCAGTACCTGGACGGCCACGACGTCCCCTACCGGCTCACGCACGACGCGAGCGGGCGGAAGGCCAACCTGCACGCCATCATCGGCCCGGAGGTCGAAGGCGGCCTCGCCCTGTCGGGCCATGTCGACACCGTGCCGGTCGACGGCCAGACATGGAACACCGATCCGTTCAAGCTGCAGCAGCGCGACGGTCGACTGCTGGCACGCGGCGCAGTCGACATGAAGGGTTTCGTCGCCTCCTGCCTCGCCGCCGTGCCCGATCTCAAGGCGGCACCGCTGCTTCGCCCGGTGCATCTGCTGATCTCCTACGACGAGGAGGTGGACTGCGCCGGGGCGCACCGCCTCGTGGCCGACATGCAGGAGGGCCGTCTGCGGCCGGCGCTGTGCGTCGTCGGCGAGCCGTCGGGCATGAAGCCGATCACCGCGCACAAGGGCAGGTTGTCGGTTCGCGTCTCTGTGCGCGGCCGCGCCGGACATTCCAGCCAGCCGGCACGGGGCGTGAATGCGATCCACGCCGCCGCCGAGGCGATCGCCTGGATCGCCGCGGAAGCGCGGCGTCTCGCCGCTGAGGGGCGTCGCGAGGCAGGCTTCGAGCCGCCGCACAGCACCATCCACGTCGGCCTGATCGAAGGCGGCGCCATCCTGAACATCATCCCGGAGCGGACGGTGTTCGAGATGGAATGGCGCACCATCCCCGGCGACGACGCGGCGGCCGAGCTGCAGCGCCTCCAGGGCTACGCCTCGCGGACGATCGAGAGCTGGATGCACCAGGTTGATCCCGGCACCGGCTTCAGCTTCGAGCCGCTGAACCTGCTGCCGCCGCTCTCGCTCGACCCGCAGCACCCGCTGCTCGGGCTGGTCAAGCAGGCCTGCGGCGCCAACCAGCACGGCAAGGTGTCGTACGGCACCGAGGCGGGCATCTTCCAGGACGCCGGCATCGCGAGCATCGTCTGCGGGCCGGGCGATATCGCCCAGGCGCATCAGGCCGACGAGTGGATCGCGCGCGATCAACTCGATGCCTGCGACGCCTTCATCCGCCGCCTCGCCGTCAGTATGACCAGGGCGGCATGATCGGCCTCTCCGATCCGCTACTGCCAAGCTTTCCGGGCCTGCCGCGCTTCGAGGTCCGACTGGTTCCGCCCGAGCTCGGCGAGTGGCAATCCGGCAATTGCGGCGT
>CAXTOE010000001.1:41155-49004 GCA_964245685.1 uncultured Acetobacteraceae bacterium
GCGCTGATGCACGGCAACGAGATCGCCGGTGCCATCGTGCTCGACGGCTTGCTGCGCGCCCGGCTGCGCCCGTTGCGCGGCAGGCTGACCTTCGGGTTCCTCAACCTGGCGGCCTTCGCCCGCTTCGACTCCGTCCAGCCGACCGCCTCACGCTTCGTCGACGAGGACATGAACCGGCTGTGGGACGTGGCGATCCTGGACGGCAGCCGCCACTCGGTGGAGCTGGCGCGCGCACGCGAGATCCGGCCGATCATCGACAGCGCCGACATCCTGCTCGACCTGCATTCCATGCTGTGGCCGTCCGAGCCGCTGATCCTCAGCGGCTCGACCGCGAAGGGGCGCCGTCTCGCGCGCGCCATCGGCACCCCGCCGATGGCGGTCGCTGATCGCGGCCACAGCAGCGGCCCGCGGCTGATCGACTATGCCGGCTTCGCCGACGAGGCCGATGCCCGTATCGCCTGCCTGGTCGAGGCCGGCCCGCACTGGGAGCCGGACACGGTGATGACCGCACGCGCCGCGGTGATGGCGCTGCTGCGTCAGACCGGACTGATCGCCGGTCCTGACCCGGTGGCGCAACGCTCGAAGCCCTGGCGCGGCGCTGAAGTGACCGAGGTGGTCACCGCGGTCACCAGCAACTTCACCTTCGTGCGGCCTTTCCGCGGCGGCGACGTGATCGCCGACTGCCATACCCTGATCGCCAACGACGGCGGCCGGGAGGTCCGTACGCCGCACGACCAATGCCTGCTGGTGATGCCCAGCCTTCGCCCCAGCCGAGGCCACACCGCGGTGCGCCTCGCCCGTTTCCTAAGCGATTAGCGCCGGTAGATCGGAAACCGCGCGCAGAGCGCGCGCACGCGCTCGTGCACTGCGGCCTCGACCGCCATGTTGCCGCCGTCGTCCGACGAGGCGAGCCCGTCCAGCACCTCGTTGATCATCAGCCCCACCTCGTGGAACTGCTCCGGCCCGAAGCCGCGTGTGGTGGCGGCCGGGCTGCCGAGGCGGATCCCCGAGGTGATCGCCGGCTTCTCCGGATCGAACGGGATCGCGTTCTTGTTGGCGGTGATACCGGCACGCTCCAGGCTCGCCTCCGCCAGCTTGCCGGTCACCCGCTTCGGCCTCAGGTCGACCAGCATCAGGTGGGTGTCGGTGCCGCCGGTGACGATGGCCAGCCCGTGCTCGATCAGGGTCGCCGCCAGCACGCGGGCATTCTCCGCCACCGCCTGCTGGTAGAGCCTGAACTCGGGCGTCAGCGCCTCGCCGAATGCCACCGCCTTGGCGGCGATCACGTGCATCAGCGGGCCGCCCTGCAGACCGGGGAATACCGCCGAGTTGAACTTCTTGCCGAGCTCGGGATCGTTGCTGAGGATCAGCCCGCCGCGCGGCCCGCGCAGCGTCTTGTGGGTGGTGCTGGTCACCACGTGAGCGTGCGGCAGCGGGCTCGGATACAGCCCCGCCGCCACCAGGCCCGCGAAATGCGCCATGTCGACCATGAAGAAGGCGCCGACCTCGTCCGCCACCCGGCGGATACGCGCGAAGTCGATGAAGCGCGGATAGGCCGAGCCGCCGGCGATGATCAGCCGCGGCCTGTCCTGCCGCGCCAGCCGCTCGAGTTCGTCGTAGTCCAGCAGCCCGTCGTCGCGCCGCACCCCGTACTGCACCGCCCGGAACCACTTGCCGGACAGGTTCGGCGTCGCCCCGTGCGTCAGATGTCCGCCGGACGCCAGGCTCATGCCGAGGATCGTGTCGCCGGCATCGAGCAGCGCCAGGAACACCGCCTGATTCGCCTGCGCGCCGGAGTGCGGCTGCACGTTGGCATAGCGCGCGTCGAACAGACGCTTCACCCGGTCCAGCGCCAGCAGCTCGGCGCGGTCGACCTCGGCGCAGCCGCCATAGTAGCGGCGGCCGGGGTAGCCCTCCGCGTACTTGTTGGTCAGGACGCTGCCCTGTGCCTCCAGCACCGCCGCCGAGACGATGTTCTCGCTGGCGATCAGCTCGATGCCGTCCTGCTGGCGCCGCATCTCGCCGCCGAGCGCCGCCGCCAGCTCCGGATCGCTGTCGACCAGCGAGGCGGCAAAGAAGCGCTGCAGCGGCGAGTACATGATCTGGTCGGGCATTTCGGCCTCCGGGTCCGGGCCCGCCCGGTGCCTCCGGACCGATGGAGGGGCTGGCATGCGGGCTGCAAGTGCGTTCAACTGCATCACTATAGTCCGGCGCCGCCTCGAGCGGAACCACCGGGAGAGCCGCCCGGCCGACCCTTGCCCTAATCCATCCGGTCCCAGGAGACGCGCTGCATGTCACAATTCGTCGCAACATCTGGCTCCATGAGCCTCTGGCGACGCAAATCGATCGAGAGCCTGACGCTGGACAGCGACGGCCCGGCGCTGCGGCGCGCGCTCGGGCCGCTGAGCCTGATCGCGCTCGGCATCGGCTGCACCATCGGCGCCGGCCTGTTCTCGCTGACCGGCATCGCCGCCTCCGAGAACGCCGGCCCGGCGGTGGTGATCTCCTACCTGGTGGCCGCCATCGGCTGCGGCTTCGCCGGGCTCTGCTACAGCGAGCTGGCGAGCATGATCCCGATCGCGGGCAGCGCCTACACCTACGCCTACACCACGCTCGGCGAGCTGGTGGCCTGGATCATCGGCTGGGACCT
Organism: uncultured Acetobacteraceae bacterium; assembly: GCA_964245685.1. Classification (GTDB taxonomy): domain Bacteria; phylum Pseudomonadota; class Alphaproteobacteria; order Acetobacterales; family Acetobacteraceae; genus Lichenicoccus. Next base: position 43,806 of record CAXTOE010000001.1, read on the forward strand.
GGTGCTGGAGTATGCCGTCGGTGCGGCCACCGTCGCCGTCAGCTGGTCGCGCTACGTCAACTCGCTGCTGCGCGACTTCGGCGTCGCCATCCCGCCCAGGCTGCTCGCCTCGCCGTTCGAGACCGTGGCACTCCCCGGAGGAGGCACCGCGACCGGGCTGATCAACCTGCCGGCAGTGTTCATCATCGCCTGCATCTCGCTGCTGCTGATGCGCGGCATCTCGGAGTCGGCCAAGGTCAACGCGGTGATCGTGGTGATCAAGATCTGCGTCATCCTCGCCGTGATCGGCTTCGGCATCCCCTACATCAACGCCGCGAACTACACCCCCTTCATCCCGCCCAACCAGGGCAGCTTCGGCCATTTCGGCATCTCCGGCATCATGCGCGCCGCCGGCACCATCTTCTTCGCCTATGTCGGCTTCGACGCCGTCTCCACCGCCGCCCAGGAGACCAAGCGGCCGGAGCGCGACATGCCGATCGGCATCCTGGGCAGCCTGCTGATCTGCTCGCTCGCCTACGTCGCCTTCTCCTTCGTGCTCACCGGGCTGCTCAACTACAAGCTTATGCTCAACGACGCGGCACCGGTCGCCAGCGCGATCGACATGACCCCGTACCACTGGCTCAAGGAGGCGGTGAAGTTCGGCATCATCTGCGGCTTCACCTCGGTGATGCTGGTGCTGCTGCTCGGCCAGTCCCGGGTGTTCTACGCGATGTCGCGCGACGGGCTGCTGCCGCCGCTGTTCTCGCAGATCCATCCGAGCTGGCGCACGCCGTGGCGCTCCAACCTGCTGTTCATGGTGCTGACCGGCGTGCTCTGCGCCTTCCTGCCGATCAGCGAGCTCGGCCACATGACCTCGATCGGCACCCTGCTCGCCTTCGTCATCGTCTGCGCCGGCGTCCTGATCCTGCGTGCGCGAGATCCCGGCCGCCCGCGCGCGTTCCGCGTCGCCGGTGGCCCGATCATCCCGATCCTGGGGATCCTGTCCTGCCTGGCGCTGATGCTGTCGCTCGACGGCCTGACCTGGATCCGGCTAGTCATCTGGCTGCTGATCGGCTTCGCGATCTATTTCGGCTACAGCCGCAGGCACAGCCGCCTGCAGCAGGCGGGGCGGCCGATCTGATGACGCCCGGCCGCTTCCCGGCGACCCGGCTGCGCCGCAACCGCGCCGATCCGTCGACCCGAAGGCTGGTCGCGGAGAACCGCCTCTCGGTCGACGACCTGATCTGGCCGGTCTTCGTGACCGAAGGCGAGCGTGCGGAGTCCGACATCTCCTCCATGCCGGGCGTCAAGCGCGTCTCGCTCGACCGCCTGGCCGCCCACGTCGCCCCGGCGGCTCGTCTTGGTATCCCCGCGATAGCACTGTTCCCGGTTACCCCGCTCCACAAGCGCGACGAGGAGGGCACGGAATCCGCCAACACGGACAACCTGATCTGCCGCAGCGCCCGCCTGCTCAAGGCCGAGTTCCCCGAGCTCGGCCTGATCGGCGACGTCGCACTCGATCCCTACACCAGCCACGGCCACGACGGCGTGCTCCGCCACGACCGCATCGCCAACGACGACTCCGTGGCGGCGCTGGTCACCCAGTCGCTGAACCAGGCGCGGAGCGGCATCGACATCCTGGCACCCTCGGACATGATGGATGGCCGGATCGGCGCCATCCGCGCCGCCCTCGATGCGCACGACCTGACCGACACCCGCCTGATGTCGTACGCCGCCAAGTACGCGAGCGCGTTCTACGGTCCGTTCCGCGAGGCGCTCGGCTCCGGCGGCCTGCTGCGCGGCGACAAGCGGACCTACCAGATGGACCCGGCCAACAGCGACGAGGCGCTGCGCGAGGTCGAGCTCGATCTCGCGGAAGGTGCCGACATGGTCATGGTCAAGCCGGGCATGCCCTATCTCGACATCGTGCGACGGGTGCGCGACCGCTTCCATGTCCCCACCTTCGCCTACCAAGTGTCCGGCGAGTACGCGATGCTGATGGCCGCGATCCGCAACGGCTGGCTGGATCACGAACGCGCGGTCATGGAGAGCCTGCTCGCCTTCAAGCGCGCCGGCGCCAACGGCATCCTGACCTACTTCGCCCTGGAAGCCGCCGAGCGGCTGCGATAGCCGATGCCGAGATCGGCACGAAGCCGCGGACCCGGCCTCGGGATCGCCGGCCTCGCCGCCGCCGGGCTCGCCGCGATCGTCGTGATCTGCATCGTCCTCACCGCCGCGGCAATGTGGCGGACCCTGCCGGACCGGGAGCAGATGCTGCGCATAACGGGGCTGGACCATACGATCGCCGTCACCTTCGATGCCGTCGGCATCCCCAGGATCGAGGCCGCATCCGCCGAGGACGCGGCGGCGGCGCTGGGCTTCGTGCATGCCCGCGACCGCATGTTCCAGATGGAGCTGATGCGCCGCGTCGGCTCCGGTCGCGTCTCCGAGATCGCCGGGCGTGCCGCCCTGCCGATCGATCGCATGATGCGCACCCTCGGCCTGAGGATGCGTGCCGAGGCGGCCTACCCGATGCTGCCACCGGCCGACCGGCGCCTGCTCGAGGCCTACGCGCGTGGCGTCAACGCCGAGATCGCCGCGCGTGGCCGCTTCATCGCCCCGGAGTTCCTGCTGCTCGGACCTCCCGAGCCCTGGACACCCACGGACTCGCTGCTGTGGGGCCGGCTGATGGCGCTCAGCCTCGGCGCCAACTGGCGCACCGAGCTCGCCCGCCTGGCCGCATCGTCGCGGCTGCCGCTGAACCGACAGCTCGCCCTGCGTCCCGCCTCCGGCGACGTACCGTCGCCGCAGGCCAGCCTCGCCGACCCGCACCTCGCCCGTCTCGCCGCGGAGCTCGACCGTCGCCTGCCGCGTTTCCCCGCCGCCTTCACCCAGCCTGAGGAAGCCTCCGACGAGTGGGCCGTGGACGGGGCGCACAGCCAGACCGGCGCCCCGCTGCTCGCCGGCGACCCGCATCTCGCACTCGGTTTCCCTGCCGTGTGGTACCTGGCGAGGATCACCCGCCCGGGCATGGTGCTCACCGGCGCCACCGCGCCCGGCGCGCCGTTCCTCGTGATCGGTCAGAACGGCCACATCGCCTGGACCTTCACCAGCAGCGAGGCCGATACCCAGGACCTGTTCATCGAGCATTCCGGCCCGGCCGGAACCTACCTCGCCCCGGACGGTCCGCGCCCGTTCCTCACCCGGCGCGAGACCATACGCGTCCGCGGCCAGCCGGACAGCGTGATCACCATACGCGAGACCCGGCACGGCCCGCTGATCAGCGACATCCTGCCCGACATGAACGACCGCCACGGAGGCGGCCAGCTCCTCGCCGTGTCCATGGAGGCCCTGGCACCGGTCACGCCGACGCATCAGGACGCCGCCAGCAGCCTGCTCGCGCTGAACGATGCGGTCTCGGTCGAGCAGGCCGGGGCGATCGCCGCGACCAGCACCGCGCCGGTGCAGAACCTCCTGGTCGCGGACCGCACCCGGATCGCCCAGTTCACCACCGGGATCGTGCCGATCCGCCGGCAGGGGGACGGCAGCTTCCCGCAGGACGGTGCGGACGGCGCGCATGACTGGATCGCGAGCGCGTCCGGCGACAGCCTGCCGCACGTGGTGGCACCCGCCAGCGGCCCCCTGCTCAACGGCAACGAGCGCACCTCGCCCGTCGATTTCCCGGTCTACATGGGCCGGGACTGGCCCGACGACTGGCGCGCGCGTCGCATCCGCGCCCTGCTCGCGAGCCGCCCGCGGCACGACGTCGCCGGCTTCGCGGGCATGCAGTCCGACACCGCCAGCGCCTTCGCCGCGGCAGTTCTGCCCGGGCTGCTGTCGCGCCTCGCCTCGCATCCCCCGGACGAGTTCCCGGCGCGTGCCCTGGCCCTGCTGCATGGCTGGGACGGATCCATGAGCGCCGCGGCACCGCAGCCCTTGATCTTCAATGCCTGGATGCAACGCTTCGTCGCGGACATGCTGCAGCGCGACGGCATCGCTGAGTCCCTGGCGGCACCCTGGCCGGATTTCGCGGCCTTCCTGCTCTCGAGCCCGGGTGCTGCCTGGTGCGGCGGCGACTGCACGCCGGCGCTGCTTCGCGCGCTGGACGAGGCGACCGCCCGCATCGCCGCGACGCAGGGCAACGACCCGGCGAGCTGGCGCTGGTCGATCGCCCATCGCGCCGTGTTCGACAACGCCTTCCTGCGCGCGCTGCCGCTGATCGGCCGCCTCGCCCGGCGCAGCATCCCGATCTCCGGCGACGAGACCACCCTGCTCCGCGCCGGAGGCTCCACGCTCGGCGACTTCGCGGCCAACCACGGCGCCGCCTACCGCGGCGTCTACGACCTCGCCCACCCGGAGGCGAGCCGCTTCATCCTCACACCTGGTCAGTCCGGCAACTGGCTGTCGGAGAGTGCGTGGAATTTGATGCAGCTTTGGGCATCAGGCGCTACCATGACGATCCCCCGGAGGCCGGGATCCGTCAGCGCAACCGTGAGTCTCACCCCATGATGCAGGCGCAGCTCCGCGCATGACCTACACCCCGCCACGTCGGCCGCAATTCTTCTACACGACCGCCCCGCTGCCCTGTCCCTACGTCGCCGGACGCACCGAGCGCAAAGTCGTCACGGAGATCTCCGGACCCGACGCGGAGTCGCTGCACGACCGCCTGTCCCGCGCCGGCTTCCGTCGCAGCCACAACATCGCCTATGCGCCGGTCTGCCCGTCCTGCAACGCCTGCGTGCCGATCCGCATACCGGTGCAGCGCTTCGCGCCCGGCCGTACGCTGAAGCGGATCATCCGGCGCAACGCCAGGGTGGAAGGCTTCGAGGTTCCCGCCCGCGCCACCACCGAGCAGTACTCGCTGTTCCAGCGCTACCAGCAGGCCCGCCACGGCGACGGCGACATGGCCGGCATGAGCTTCTACGACTACCGCGCGATGATCGAGGACACCCCGATCGAGACCTTCCTGTTCGAGTTCCGCGATCCCGACGACAGCCTGATCGGCGTCTGCCTGACCGACCGCCTCGGCGACGGGCTGTCGGCGGTCTACAGCTTCTTCACCCCGGAATGTTCCGCCCGCTCGCTGGGCAGCTTCGCCATCACCTGGCTGATCGAGCGCGCCCGAACGCTCGGCCTGCCCTACGTGTACCTGGGCTACTGGGTCGCCGACAGCCGCAAGATGGCCTACAAGGCGCGCTTCCGGCCCACCGAGATCCTCTC
>CAXTOE010000002.1:0-31229 GCA_964245685.1 uncultured Acetobacteraceae bacterium
GTGATCGGCGGTTCGGGAGGGCTCACGGTGTCCGGGGGCGCCGGCGGCGGCGCCATGTTCGGCAGCGCCCCCGGCCACAACCTGGTGCAGTCCGGCAGCGGGACGGCCGTCCTGGCCGGCGCCGGCAATGGCGACCAGCTGATCGGCACCGGCAACGCGTCCGACATCCTGGTCGCGGCATCGGGCAACGAGACGCTCGATGCGGCGGGCTCCGCCGGCAACAACATCCTGTATGGCGGCAGCGGCGCGGACGTGGTCAGGCTGGGCAGCGGCGCCAACACCTTCCTGGCCGGCAGCGGCTCCGCCGCCATCACCGCCGGGTCGGGCAGCGCGATGTTCGACTTCGTGGCCGGCATCGGCGGATCGGTGACGATCACCGGCTTCGATGCCAGCCGCGACCAGCTGGGCCTGTTCGGCTACGGCAACGGCGAGGCCGCCAGTGCGCTGGGCGGTGCGAGCGTCTCGGGTGGCAACACCACCCTCAGCCTGTCGGACGGCACGCGTATCACCCTCGTGGGCGTGACCGGACTGGACCCGCACGCCATCGTGTGATCCAGCGGCCTCCGCCTTCCGGCGGAGGCCCGACACGGTTAGGGGTAGGGTGCTCTTTCGCTGCGGTTCCTCTGCAGCAACCCTGCTCCGATCGTGGCATCGACTATCGTCTGACGAAGCCGTGTCACCCTTGCGCGAACCGGCAGGTCTACCGGATCGGCCGAACGATCAAGACGGTCCCGGTACGCGATCGTACGCAGGCCTCCTCAACACAGGTTGCTTCAGCACTTGTTGAATGCGTCTCGTCTCGACATGTGCGTTGGACAACTCGATGAAGAGGTGGAAGCCAAAGCAATGTCAGGACGGTCCGCGATCCCTGATCGAAGGCTCGAGGCTGACGCGTCGCGGGCCGAGGCCAGTTCAGCAAGTGCCAGCGCAGCGACGGTAACGCGGTCTGAGGGTCATCTCAGGGTCCTGATCGTGAGCGCATCGGATACGCGCTTCATGCCGCTGCTGCGGAGCCTGATAGCCTCTCTCGAGCCCCTGCTGGAGAAGCCAGGCTACGAACTCGCGTGCTTCGATATCGGGCTGACCGACGACGATAAGCGATGGCTCTCCGTCTACACGGACAAGGTGCAGCGGCCCGGCGCGCATTTCGGTCTGTCCGCATCGAACTACAACCCGGCTCATCTTTCCTTCCTCGCTCGACCTTTCCTGCGCGAATACTTCCCTGGCTACGACGTCTATGTCTGGATCGACTCCGACATCTGGGTGCAGGACATCACCGTCATCGCCTCCTACGTCGCGGGCGCGATCAAGGGTGGCATGGCCATCACGCACGAAGAGGAACGCGCCTATCGGTTTCAGTTCGAGCTGTTCGGATGGACCGCAAAGCACTTCCTGCTCGGTTACGGACCCTTCACCGCGACCTATCTGCTGTTGCGGGCCCACGTCAACGCCGGGATGTTCGCGATGGCAGCCGAAGCGCCCCAGTGGGGGGCGTGGGCCAGGCGCTACGAACGTGCCATCCGGCGAACAGGCGCCCTGGTGCCGCACGACCAGTTTGCGCTCAACCACGCGCTGCATGCGTGGGACGGGCTCTGCAAGCCCACCATCCTCCTCGACCCGAGCTGCAACTGGATTTGCGCCCGCGGTGCGCCGATGTGGGACGACGAGCGAGGCCTGTATTGCAAGCCCTACCCGCCATACGAACCGATCAAGGTCCTGCACCTCGCCGGCCCCGCGAAGCAGATCGCCAGCGTCGTCAAACAGACGAAGGGCGGCTCGTTCACCAGCTTCATCCTCCGCGGCTCGTCGCCCGTCACCCCTGCCACCAGCCTGGCCTTGTAGAGCGCCGAACGTGATGACTGGGCGGCGGGCGGCCTGAAGGAGCCCGCGACGACAGGGCGAGGTCGCGTCAGACGGCCCGAAGGCGCCAGCGCAGGAACGGCTTGGGCCGTCCTTCCAGAGGCGGCCCTTTGCCGCGCAGCCTGGCCAGACGCGTCAGAACGGCGAGGCGGACCCGTATGGCGACGACCGAGATCCAGGACCGGTAGGTCGGGATGATCGCGCTACGGCGCATCAAGGAGCCGACGTCGCGGAACCGGCGAGCGATCGTCGCGCGAAGCACCAGGGTCAGCAGCATCTGTGCCAGAGCCGCCCGGTTCTCCTGGCTTAGCAGGTGGTCACCTCCGCGCAGGGCCTGAGCGATGAAGCAGCAATCCTCCGGCTCCAGTTCGAAGGGACGGTAGAGCACGAGTTCGATGAGCTTGGCGGCAGAGGCTGCCTTCAGCCAGGCGGTCTCGCGCGCGTCGAGGCCCACCACCGCCTGCTCGATCAGCGCGGCCATCGAGGCGAGCTCATCCTGCCGTGCCATCAGGGCCTGCGAGAAGTCGAGGTCCGGCCGACCGGATCGGCGTCGTCGGGCCGAAAGCGCAGAGCGCTGCGAGCATACCGCATTGACGCGCCCGAGCCGGATCGACCGGCTCGTGATGCTGTGCGGGTGCATCCGGTAGTCGGCAAGCACCTCCGGCGCGTTGTGCAACCGGCCTCGCTCCTGCAGCCGCCAGCACAGGTCGCTGTCTTCGGCGACGCGCATGAACCGGAAGCCGCCTACCTCCTGCACGATCTCCCGCCGCGCCATGAACACCGGACCGGCGATGTAGGGCTCGAACGCCGGCACCCAATTCGGGTCGGATGTCTCGGGAGATCGGAACCGGCCCCAGTTCCCGGTCGGCACACCATCCTCGTCGATGTGCCGCAGATCGCAACCCACGGCCACGCACTCCGGATCGGCCGTCAGCGCGGCGAGCTGCCGCTGCAGGCGATCCGGGTAGGCGATGTCGTCGGAATCCTGACGTGCGACGAACGGAGCACGGCAGCACTCGAGCCCGAGGTTGAGCGCGCCGACCACACCTCGTTGCGGTCCTCGCAGGATCAGGATGCGACCGTCCCGCTCGGCCAACGCGCTCGCGATGGAGTGCGTCGCATCGGTGGATCCATCGTCGATGACGATGAGGCGCCATTCGGCGATCGTCTGGCGCTGGATACTCTCCATCGCCGACCTGATCGTGGACTCGGCGTTGCGCGCTGGCATCACGACGTCGACCATAGGGTGCCCGCTCATATCGTGTTCACGCCTCGCCCGTAGTGGCAGCCGCGGACGCCGGTCGCAGACCGGACGCCCTCGTCGCCATCCGCCGCGTCAGGTTTCCCAGCTGCTGCCGCACGTCGCGCAGCACGCGCCGTCCGGGCGGCATAGAGGCCAAGCTCGCGGCGAAGACGACGTAGGACAGTACGCCCTCCAGACCCAGGGTCAGCCAGCCATGCGGCACGCGGCTTCGCACGCCGAGCAGGACCGCGAAGCTGATCGCGACCGCCGGCAGGAACGGCATCACGGTCGAGACGAAGTCCCGCCCACGCAGCGGCCCCTTCCGCGTGACCACCGGCCACAGGAAGCAGAGTTCGGTGAAGCCCGCGGTCGCGTATCCCGCGGCCACGCCCTTCGGGCCCCAGTGCAAGCCGATCACGAACAAGCTTATCGCCAACACGCAGGTGATCAGGGCGTAGTTGCGCATCTCGGCAGTCCGTCCCTGGCTGACGAACAGCCACGTCATGCTGTTGCCGAGCGGGGCCACGAACGCGTCGATGCCGAGAATGGCGAAGATCGGCGTCACCTCGGCCCAGCGCTGCCCCAGCGCCAGCACGATCAGCTCGTGACATGTCGCGACGACGAAGACCAGCGCCGGGTAGAGCAGCAGCAGCACGGCCTCCAGCATACGCTGGTAGGCGCGCCGGTAGAACTCCGGCTCGTCGCGACAGCGCGAGAGCAGCGGAATGGCAACCTTGCTGAAAGGCGCGGAGACCTGGCCGAACGGCAGCGACATCAGCTTGAAGGCACGGTCGTAGAGACCCAGCGCATACTCGCCGGCGAAGCGGCCGAGCAGGATGTTGTCGCTGTTGCGGCTGAAGAACTTGATGATGCTGGAGCCGGTCATGTTGCCGCCGAACGCAATCAGCGGCTTCATCTCGCTGAACTTCCCGGGGCGTCCCGGCATCCAGCCGGTGATCGTCCATGCCATCACCAGGCCCAGCAGGTTGGTCACCACCTGGTTGATGATGATCGCCCAATAGCCAGCGCCCAGCATGGCCGAGGCGATGCCGGCTGCGCTGCCGACGACGAAGGTCGCGATGTCCATGACGGCGATGGCCTTGAACCGCATGTGCCGGTTCAACAGCGCCATGTGCTGGCTGAAGAAGCTGCTCAGCAGGAGCAGGCCGCCAGAGACCATCACGATCGGAGCCGCCCTCGGATCTCCGTAGAACCGGGCGATCGGCTCCGCGATGATGGCGCAGAGAACCGACAACACGATACCGGTGGCGATGTTCAACCAGAACAGGCCGCTCAACTGGGCCTGCGTGATATCCTTCTTCTGGATCGTCGCTTCCGACAGGCCGAGGTCGGCGAACGTCTGGATGAAGGAGATCGCCGGTGCGGCCAGCGCCACCAGCCCGAAATCCCCCGGCAGCAGCAGACGGCCGATGACGATCTGGTAGCCGAAGCGCAGCACGAAACGCACCAGCTGCGTGGCGACGTTGATGATGATGCCGCTGGTCGAGGCGCCCTTGAGCCGGGCGCGCTCCGCGTCGGTCATCTCGACGGATTCGGAGGACGGTGCCTCGGCCGCATTGGCCGCCGGCGAGAGGTCACGACCCGCGGACGTGTCGCGTGCCGGGCCGGCCGACCCGGCGACTCCGCTCGTCATGGCGCCCACGTCACCGATCGCGGAAGCTTCGGACCGTTGCATGACGCGGAGGTGACCTGTTCGCGATCGGTGATCAGCTCAGGCTCCTGCAGCCGCCGCGCGGCGCTGCGACTTCTGCGTCAGGACGCGTCGCAATCGCCCGCTCACCCGCCGGGCCAGGAGCGGCCAGGTCTGCGGATGACGCGCGATGATGCGCGCCGCGGACAACCTGCTGCCGGTCAGCGCATAGGCCTTCTGGGCATCGATGTAGTTGACCATCACGCGGTATTCGCGCTCGCGTCGCCGAAGCAGCGCGACCAGATCGCCGTTGCCCAGACGCTCCATCTTGTCCAGGAAGTAGCGGTTGGCCTCCAGCGTGCTGCGATAGTCGTAGCGCCAGGCACCGTCGCCCGTGGTCGTCCAGGTCCGCGAGAGTGGTCCGAACGGCAGCGTCCAGTCATACATCGGCCGGTCCACCAGGTAGCCGTGGCCGCCGACGGCGAAGAACGTCATCAGGTGATAGAAGTCCTGGCCCAGCTTCAGGCCGGGACGATAGCCGAGGTCATGCGCGCGATAGAAGGAGGCTCGGATCACCGGCTTGAGGATGCCGAAGCTGAATTCGGACGTGGTGTTCGAGTTGGCGATGAAGTCACCGAGCCCGATCGCGCGGCCACCGCCCTGATCAGGAAAGGCGGTTCGAACCAGGGCGCCGGCGGCCTCGTCGAGGTGGTTCTGGTTGTCGGCGACAAGGTCCACGCCCTCGCGGTCGCCCGCATCGAGCAGCATACGGAGCCGTTCAGGCTGGTAGCGGTCGTCCGCGTCCAGGGTCGCGATCCACTCTCCTCGTGCCGCGTCGATGCCGAGATTGAGCGCGCGCGCCTGGCCGCCATTCTTGGGAAGCGCGATGACCCGGATCCGCGCGTCCTCCAGCGCAAGTCGCTGGGCGAGCGCCAGCGTGTCGTCGCCGGAGCAATCCTCGACGATGACGATCTCGAAATCCTGCGTATCCTGCAGCTGCACCGATCGCACCGCCCGCTCCAGGGTCGAGGCTGTCCGATAGGCGGGGATGATGACCGACACCCTGGGCCGCGCGACCGCGACGCCGTCCGTTGTCACGACGCCTCCGCCTTGTAGGGGCGCCATCGGGTGGCGAACCAGATCCGCGTGGCGATACGCCACAGCCTCGGCTTCAGACGCTCGAGCAGGGTCTTCATCGGCGACCCGTCGAGACGCAGCGGGTGCCAAAGCGGCACGATACCGGGCTTTACCGGATGCCATAGCGTGTTCAGATGCGGCAGGACCTTCGGCTCGGGCCGGAACACGAAGGTACCCGGCGAGTGCGTCGATGTTCGCGCCTGCGCAAAGTAGAAGCGGTTGCGGTTCTCGGTGCGGACATAGGGCCCGCAGCCGCCGATATCTTCGATGCAGAGGCCTGCGCGGGCGGCGCTGCTGGGTACCATCACCTCGTAGTGGCCGCCGAAGCCCTCCTCATAGAGCTCGTGCATTGTCTTGAGGGCGGCGCGACTGAGACGGCAGATCGGCAGGAACGCCTTCAACACGTGATCGTCGTCCCATTCCTGACCGGCGGGCGCCACCATGCGTGGGTAGGTCAGTGCCCGCAGCTTGTGCGGCGCATCCGCGACACGGTGGATGATGGTGGCCAGGACGTCTGCGTTGCTGGCACGGAACCGCTCGAACAGGACGCTCCACCGCCCTTCCCAATGGACATCGTATTCGACGAACCAGATGCGGGCGTACGCCGGAAACCGCGCGGCAAAATCCAGAAAGACGAGGTCGAGGTTGCCGGCCATCTCCCAGTCTGCCGCCTGGCACTTCTGCGCGTAACCGAGTTCGAACAGGTCTTCACGGGCCACCCGATAGAGGCTCTCGCCGAGTGCTGCGACGGCTTCCTGTGGCGCCGGGTCCTCGCTGCTCAACACGAAGCGTATGTCCAGGTCATGCAGGGTCTCGTGCCTGAGCCTATCGAAAACCCGTAGGACCGGTGTCGTCGCGATATGGGAGATGAACGCAATACAATCCCGCATAAAGGAGCCCCACCTACCGCGACCGGTCATAACATGATGGGCCAGGACGGCGTTGCTTCTTCCTCGGGCACTGAGGCGTTTGTGAATGTAAGTCCCCAGGCCCGCGGTCCGCACGGATCGGGTGCGACCTGTACCGGTACACTAACGTACACCGGACACACAGTTATATAGATATCCGATCCCGGGCAGGTTCCGTCATTATGCGCAGTCGCACTGTATTTTCCGATCGCAGAACAATCCACAGGTATCCTCCGTGTCAACAATCGCCGGGCGCTTACACAGGTTGAGCGGCACTGCCTCTGCCGAACAGCCACACGCCGCAGCGAGCGGGGCACTGTCGCTGTCAGCGGATCATGCGCGCGCCGAACGTGCCGCAAGGGGCGCGATACACTTCACGAGCCTCATCTTGTGCGCCTGTCTGTTCCTGCAGCGCTTCGCGGTGCCGCTCGGCGCGAAGCCGTTCAGCCTCGTGGGACCGGTCGGACTCCTGCTGGCGGCTCTCGCGATCTGGCGCGGCGTCCTGATGATCCACTGGCGGCGGCTCTGCGCCTACCTGGCCCTGTGCATATGCGTGCTCGTCGCCCTGATGGCGCAGGTCATGCGCCCGGCAGGCACCCTCGATGGGCCTGCCAACCTGTCGTCCATGTTCCAGTTCCTGCTGCTGAGCGCTTTCGCTACCTTCAGCTTCGCACAACCGGTGGACGAGAAGCGCTTCTTCCGCACGGTGAACTTCTGGTTCACCGTCATCGCCGTCTTTGGGCTGACAGAGTTCTTCGCGCAGTTCGCCGGCATCAGGATCTTCAAGTTTACCGGGCTCCTCCCGTCTTCGATCCTCTACGAATATGGCTACAACACGCAGATCGCGGTGGGCGTGGGCGGCCTCTTCAAGAGCAACGGGTTCTTCCTGGTCGAGCCTTCGGTTTTCTCGCAGGTCATGGCGCTCGGCCTGATCATCGAGATGCTCAACTTCAGGCGCGCGGCGATCCTCGCCTTGTTCGCGATGTCCCTGCTGCTCTCGTTCTCAGGCACCGGATGGATCGTCCTGAGCAGCTTCGTCGTCGCCGCCGTGTTCGGGATGGGCCAGCGCGGGATCGCGATGGCGGCGGCCGTGCTGCTGATCCTGGGTCTCGCGCTCGGCATCCTGTCCTACGCGGCACCGGATTTCACCGGCGCACTCGAGCAGCGCACGGGCGAGTTCTCCACGCCGGGCACCAGTGCCCATCGTCGCTTCATCACGCCGTTCTGGGCCTTGTCTGACACCTTGACGGAGCAGCCGTCAGCCGCCGTGGTCGGCCTCGGCAGCGGCGTCAGCGAACGGCTGCGCGTGCCGTACGACTATGACGTGAACACGCCGGTCAAGGTAATGCTGGATGAGGGATTCCCGGCCCTGGTCGCCTATTTCCTGCTGTTCGTCCTGGGCCGGAGGACGACGTCGCAGGCCGCCCTTCTCGTGCCTGCCATCGTTCTGTTCTTCATCACCGGCGCCTACCAGCAGTTCCCACCCGTCGTGTTCATGGTGTTTCTGCTCGTCTCGGTCGCGCGGTTGAAGGACAGGGCTTGAGCAGCACGCCGTCCGTCAGGACGACCGGTCGAGCCTGAGTGGCCACAGGCGGTCGGGTGCGCCCGGCTAGGTCAGACCATGCGATGCCTGAACTGCCCTTACGAAGCGTCTCGCACGCGCGGGTAGGGAGCGAACGAAGACCTGAGCGGCGAGGCGCCATGTCATCTCGATGGCGGTCCCGCGACTGATCAGGGTGAGGAAGCGTCGCAGGTGACCGGTACGGATCAGCCTGGCCGCTGCGGTGGCGCGCAGCCGCCGCACCTCCTTGAGGTTCGGCAGAGTCAGGCGCCGTTCCGCATCGTCCAGTGCGGAGGCGACGAAGCGGCAATCGGCGAGGTCGAGTTCATAGGGCCGGTAGGATGTGAGCTCGAGCAGCTTCGCCGCGTAGGCCGCCCGAAGATATCTGGCCTCGTTCCCGTCCAGCTGACGCGTCGCGACGTCGTATATGGCCCGCGTAGAGACCGCGGCGGTCATCTCGTCGGCCGTCTGCTTCTCGAACGCCAGGTCCGCTCGACCGCCTCGACGACGCGCTGCGGACACCGCAGCCAGTTGAGAGTTGATCGCGGAGAGACGTCCGTTCAGCGCCGAGCGGCTGGTGATGCTCTGGGCGCTGAGCCGATAGGCGCCCATGACCTCTTCGAGGATATGCAGCCGGCCGACACTCTGCAGCCGCCAGTAGAGATCCGTGTCCTCCGCGTGGTGCGCATATCGATAGCCGCCCACGGCGACCAGCGCCGACCGGCGGACCATCAAGAAGGGATGCAGCAGGTAGGGCTCTCTGGATGGTATCCAGGCCTCATCGGCCCGATCCACCAGGCGGAACTGTGCGAGAGAGCCGGTAGGCTTCCCGGAGATGTCGATATGGCGGGCGAAGCTCGACAGCGCGACGCAGTCCGGGTTCTCCGAGAGATAGGCAAGTTGCCGTTCGAGGCGGTCGGGACATGCGAGATCGTCGGCATCGTGGCGCGCGATCATGTCGGAGGTGCAGTGTGCGAGGCCGAGGTTCAGCGCATCGACAATGCCGCTGTTCTCCTTGTCGAGCACCGTGATGCGGCGGTCGCGGTCCGCGATGTCCTGCATCATCTTCAGGCTGCCGTCGGTCGAGCCATCGTTGATCAGGAAAATCCGGATGTCCCGGAGCGTCTGCGCCTGGATCGTCAGGACGGCCTGAACGACGGTCTCCGACGCGTTGTAGACCGGGATGACGACATCGACGAGCGCAGGCGAGCTGGATCCTCCGTCGGCCACGGCCGTGCGGATCGATGGCCTTGAAGCAGGATCGTCAGCTGGTTGCCGCATCGGCGTCCGACCACCGCAACGCTAGACGCCGACCAGTGGACGGTTCGGCGAGATCGTGCCGACGACCCCTCGCCTCTCCGAGGCTGCGCTCAGATAGACCTGCATGGTCTGCTGCGCGATCGCCTTCCAGGGAGGAGCCTGATGCGATAACGCCGCCGCGTTCCGGCTGCACGCGGCGGCGAAGCCGCGATCCTCGATGAGGTGGGCGAGGCTCGCTGCCAGAGCCTGGGTGTCCTTGGGCGGCACCAGATGTCCGTGCACGCCGTCGACGATCGTCTCCCTGAACATCCCGAGGCTGCTCGCAACCACCGGACGGGCATGCGCAAGGGCTTCCGGAAGGACACCGCTGCCGTCGATCTCGCGATATGGGAAGACTGCGACCGTCCCCGGCACGAACAGAGCCGGAAGGTCGTCGTCGGCCACGAACCCGGGCTCGATGCTGATCAGGTGATCGAGCCTGAGCTCCCTGACCCGATCGAGCAACGGCGTCAGGTCCATGTAGGGCTTGCCTATGATCCGCACGCGGGCCAGCTCCCGCAGATGATGCGGCAGCTTCGCGAACGCCTCGATCAGCAGGTCCGCACCCTTGTAGGGCTTGATCTTTCCGAAGAGCAGGAAAGTGAGCGGTCCTTCCATGGCGTCGTCGGCATCGTTCAGGGAAGCGATCCTGGTGTTGCCGAGCGGCAGGATGCTCAGCCGCTCCGGCGCGATGCCCTGTGCACTCAAGCGGGAGCGACCTTGTTCGGTATGGACGATCAGACGGTCGAACAGACCCAGAGCCGTCAGGAAACCCTTCGCCTGCAGCCGGGAAGAAGGGTCGCCGTTGAACGGATTGGTGTCGTGCACGGTCGACACCAGCGGCGCGATGCGACGGAAAGCCCGGAGCAAGCGACCGTCGATCAGCGGCAGCGCCAGCCACTGGAAGTGGATGACATCAGGGCGCATCCTCGCCAGCCGTTGGAGCAGTCCCAACATGCTGACAGGATGCTCCAGTCCCTTGATCGCCAACCGCGCGGCTCGTGGCAACCGGGAGACGATGCGGCTGCCCGAGACACGATAGAAGGTGGCCGCCAAGTCTACCGATCCGGTCTCGTTGTCGTCCGGACCGGGCTTGCGCCCGAAGAGCGTGACCTCATGGCCGTTCTGTTCCAACCCCTCGATCAACCCGCGGTCGTACGGCAGGGTGAACAACGACGGGTCTATCATCGCGATGCGCATCAGGGGCGAAACTCCTCCGCAGGCGCAGCGACGAACCGCTCCGAGGAGGCGGTGGCGCGTTCGGCGAGCCCGCGGGCCAGATTGCGATGTGCCCGCGCGGCAACCAGGTCGCTTGCTCGTCCGGTCGAGGCACGCGACGAGGCGGGCGAGACCCAGGTCTGGAACCGCTCGCCGCGCAGCGACTGCGCCACTCCGATCCCGGTCGCCAGGAAGGCCGACAGGATGTCGCGGAGCGCCACCAACTTGCCGCCACGCGCCGCCGCGCATGCGGATGCCAAGGCGAGACAGGCCGCCGAGGCCGCGACGGTTGCCCAGGGTCCACCGGCCAGCGAAACCGCCGCCATCAGGCTGAGTGCGGCGCCCGCGAGCAGGTAGATGGCAAACCAGCGCAGCAGCTTGTGCGAGACGTACTTGTAGCGATCGAGTGCCGGAAGCCTGCGCAGCCGCGGCCAGAGGGTGCGGTGGACGTTGAAGGCCTGACAGCCGATCCGGATCTTGCGTCGGAACTCCTCCTCCGGCCGGGACACCGAGGTTTCCACGGCATGCGCGTCATCGACCCGCACGATCCGGCTGCCCGAGCACAGGATCGACAGCGAGACGTACATGTCGTCGATCAGGTCGGGAGGCGGGGCCGAGTGCAGGTTGCGACGGATCGCGAAGATGGACCCGTCCGCACCCATCACCGAACCGGTCTGGCTCTCCAGAGCCTTGATGTGCTCCTCTAGGCGCCAGTACAGGGAGCCCGCCTGCGCGTCCTCGTTGCCATCCGGGTCCTGGTAGCGAAGATGGCCGCAGACGGCACCGACATCCGGATCGTCGAACGGCGCGACCAGGCGCGTTATCGCATCCGGTGCGAACAGCACGTTGGCATCGCTGAACACCACCAGTTCCGCCCGCGTCATGCCGACCAGGGTGTTCATGCCCAAGGTCTTGCCCTGACGCGCCGCCGCCGCCACCAGCCTGATCTGCCCCTCGTACGGGGCAAGCAGGGCCGCCGTGCGATCGGTGGCGGCGTCGACATAGACCAGGATCTCCAGTCCCGGCACCGCCCGTCGCATCGAGAGCATGTTCTCGAGCTTCGCCTCGATCACGGCCTCCTCGTTATAGGCGCAGACGCAGAGCGCGATGCTCGCGGGCGGCCCTGGATCGCCGAGCACTGGCCGCGCAAAGCGTCGGGGGAGGATCCGCAGGCTGAGGGGGTAGGTGGTGAAGGGATGCACGGCGAGCAGCGTCAGCAGGCCGCCCAGGCCTGCCAGCAGCAGGACCGCTGCCTCGTCGTTCCTGATCATGCCCGGCTCACCAGCACGGCGAACAGCGGCGTCCTCGCGATCGTGTTGAAGGTGTTCACGGCACGTTCCGTGACCGCGCAGTTGCCGCGCTGGTCGACCACCATGACGGCGGCGTCGACCCGCTGCACCAGGGTCTCCGCGTCTGCGGTCCCGGCGGCCGAACCGAGCAGGACCACCAGGTTGTAGTCCGACGCGCACTCGACCAGCAGGTTCTGGAAGGTCACGCCGCCGATCAGGGCGTGCGCGTTGCTGACACGCTGATCGACCAGGAGGAGATCCAGGCCCGGCTGCTCGCTCGCGACGACCGCATCGCGCCAGTCCTTGCCCGAGAACACCGCCAGCAGGCCACCGCTGGCGGGACCGGCTTGCAGATCGGGTTGCGCGGCCCTCGGGACCTGCCACCTGCTGCCATTGCCTGTGCCGCCGGTCACATCCTGCGGCGGCTCGACCGTCGACAACCCTAGATGACGGCGCAGGGCCGGCGCGTTGAGGTTGGCATCGACCAGGAGCACGCGCTCCCCGTCGGCCGCCGCGACCTGAGCGAAGGTGGCGGCGAGGCGCACGGTAAGCGCCGTTCCGGCCGCGGAGGCATCCGGCACGAACAGGGCGCAGCGTGGCACGTTGGACCAGCCGGCGAAGCGAAGTCGGTTCCGTATCACGCGCATCGCCTCGGCGACCTCATGCGATTGGCCCGGGCGGCGCCACTCGGCACCAGGTGCATCCGCCGACGGCGCACGGCTGCGGCTCAGCATGCGGCGCGAGACCGTCGAGAGCACGGGCATGCCGGTCGCCTCGTTGAGCGCGTCGGCGGTCTCGAAGCCCTTGACGGTGCGCAGACGCGACAGCCCGCCGAGGACAGCGAGCAGGCCGCCAGTACAGGCGCCCAGCAATCCGATCAGGACGGTATGCGGACCGGAGTTGAAGGCCGGAGGCACTGCAGGGCTGAGGATCCGGACGTCGGGCGTGGCACTCGCCGCGGGTTGCGCCATCGTCTGCTGGGAGCGCTCCAGCAGGTTGCGGTAGAGCGCCTGGCGGGTAACCTGCTCCTGCTGCAGCTGATCGAGCTGGGCTTGCGCGTTCTCGGCCTGGATCGCGCCGGTGCGCGCGGCGTTCAGCTGTTGATGCACGAGATCATCCTGCTCGCGCGCGACACGCAGCTGCGCGCCCAGGGACGAGACGATGCGCGAGACCTCCCCATTCAGTTCCTGCCGAGACGCGCGCAACTGCGCCTCTGCGATCCGCATCGTCGGGTGCGACGGACCGTAATGCGCCGAGAGCTGGGCGACGTTCCCCTGGGCCATCGCCTCCTCGTCGCGCAGCCGGGAGATCGTGGGCGAGTCGAGCACATTGGCCAGGGCGTCCGAAGAGCCCGCCCTCTGCGCCGCCACCGCGCGCGCGTAGGTCACTTCGAGCTGCGAACGCTGCACGGCGGCGGACGCTGCCGCCGTCGTCAGTTCTTCGACCTGCTGCTGGCCGACGCTGCCGGCGCGCAGTCCGATGAAGCTGCTGCTCTCGCGCAGGTCGTGCTCCTGCTTCTCCACCGCGACGAGATCGGCACGTGCCTGTTCGATGCGCTGCGACAGAACCGCACCTGCACCCTGGTTGGCATCCACACGGTGCTGCGCGCGCGAGCCCACGTAGTCCGCGATCAGGGTGTTGACGTAGCGGGATGCCAGGACAGGATCTTTGGACACGAACGAGATCGAGATCACCAGGCTCTTGTTGTCCTGAAACACCGAGAGAGCCTTCCGCGCGGCGCCGATCACGCCCTCCTCGGTGGCCGCCGCCCCATCACCGCTCGAGGCCGCATGCGGCAAGAGTGGCGCCAGCAGGTTGCCGACGAGGCCGCTGAACCGCTTCCACAGCGTCGGCGGCCGCAGATCGGCGTTGAATTCCGGTACCGCCTCGAGGTGCAGCTCGCTGACCACCTGCGCGTTCAGTGCCCGAGAGGTCAGGGCCTGCACCTCGGTATGAACGAACGGCATGGGATCGGGACCGTCATCGCCCTTCAGCACGCCCTGCAACTCGGGCAGGGCGATGCGGTCACCCTCGACGGTCATCAGGCCGTTGGCGGTGAACGTCTTCGGCAGCGTGTGCGCGAAGATGAAGGCACCCGCTCCTCCTGCCACGGTGCAGAGGCCGATCGCCCAGATATGCCGCCGCAGCAGCCGCACGATCTGTTCGACGCGCAGCACCGACTGAGTCGCCTTGCGCGGCGCAAGCATCTCCGGCCTGGATACAGCGAAGCTGTTCATTCATCGTCTCCGGTGATGCGGTCTGGGCCCGTGGCGGAGACGTGCCAGTCCGGCTGCGACCCTAGGCCATACTGGGGAACCGACTGCGGCGCGTGGGCCGTGTCGCTCGTCGACGACCCGTCTTTGACGAAGCCCCGGACGACCTCATGGGCGGTCAGCAGCAGCACATGGTGCATCAGGCCGCGCTCGCGGAAGACGAACAGGTTGGAGGCGGCACCGACCGCCTGCAGGACATCCCGGGCCTGTAGTCGCTCCCAGATCGGAAGCGAGATGCGGCTGCCCGCCACGGTCACGCTGCTGTCCTGGCCGCCGAATATCTGCAGCCGCCCGAACTGATCCTGCGGTGCCGAGGCGATGCGGCGCAGCGCCAGCATCATCTCGACGTCGGTTTCCTGCCGCGTCAGGTCGGCGTAGAGATCGCTCACGTGGGCCGGTGCGGCCAGAGCCAGGCGATCCACCGCAGTCTGGAAGTCCGCGTGGGAGACGATGCTGTCACCGCGCGCCGTGGCTGCCTGGGCGAGACGCAGGGCGAGCGTCTGGGCCATGAAAGGCATGCCGCGGGAGACCCAGAGCACGCAGTTCACCGCCGATTCCGGAAAGCGGAGCCCCGCCGCACGCCCACCCTCGGCCACCAGGCGGCCGACCTCCTCGTCGCTGAACAGCGGCAGGTGAATTCCGATCACGTTGCGCTGGATCGAGGGATGCTGTCCGAGGATCTGCTCGAGCGTGTCCGAGACGCCAACGATCATGAAGAGCAGCGGCAGGCGTCGGTCCGACAGCTGCTTGACGGTGTCGGCCAGCCGGGTGCGCGTCGCCGTATCGAGGACCCGGTCGAACTCGTCGACGACGCAGACGAGGTCCCGGCAGTCCAGGCGCTGCGGCAGTGCCAGGATGTCGGCTGGACGCAGCACGCCGCTCGGCAGCGCCTCGACGCAACCAACGCCTTCACCCGGAAAGTGAGGCCGGTCCGGGCGAGCCGACGTGGGGGCACCGAGCAGCGACGGCGGCAGGTCGCGCAGCAGGCCGCGCATCAGGTCGTCGAAGGTGGTGTCGGCGTCGCAGGTATATCGGGCGACCGTGCTTCCGGTCCGACGCAGCGCCTCGATGACGAGGTTGGCGAGCGAGGTCTTGCCGCGGCCGCGTTCGGCGTAGAGCACCACATGCGCCTGGTCTTCACGCAGAGCTTGCAGGATACGCATCAGCTCGTCCCGGCGGCCAATCAGGCGGCGACGCCCCGACCTTGGCTGGGTCGGCGTGAAGGCTTCACCCGGTGCCAGCACCGGCGCGGCGGCGACCTCCCGACCGATAGCCGGCAGCGGGTGCTCGTGTGCCTGCTCGACCGACGGCGACGGCATCGCATGCGGAGCCGCTGCGCTGCGCGCCCGGACGTCTCTTCGCTGCTGAGGCGACATAGGCCGCAGCAGGAAGTCGTAGAGGCGACCCAGAAGATTGTGTGGCAATAGCTCGCCCTGTGCCGAGACTGCCATCAGACGGCCCCTTGCCGCTTGAGGACGGTCGGAATGGTCTTGGCGAGGATCGCCACGTCGTGCCAGATGGTCCAGTTCTTGACATACCACGTGTCGAGCTGAACGCGCTGCCTGTACGTGGTATCGGATCTGCCGCTGACCTGCCACAGGCCCGTCAGGCCAGGTCTGGTCTCGTAGTAATAGGCGATGTCCTCCGCGTAGCGTGCCACTTCGGCTCGTACGATCGGCCGCGGTCCGACCAGGCTCATCTCGAGGCGCAGCACGTTGAACAGCTGCGGCAACTCATCGAGGCTGGTGGCGCGGAGGAAACGGCCGATGGCGGTAACGCGTGGGTCGCGCCGCAGCTTCTGGCCACCCTCCCACTCGGAAGCCAAGTCGGCATCCTCGGCGAGAGACAGGCGCAAGACGTTCTCGGCGTCCGGCACCATCGAGCGAAACTTGAAGCAGGAGAACTCGCGGCCGTTGGCGCCGACGCGACCGTGCGCGAACAGGATCGGACCTCCGTCGAGCTTCACCGCCAACGCGATGACGAGCAGGAAGGGTGCGCTCAGCAGCAGCAGCAGCGACGCCGTCACGAGGTCGAAGACAATCTTCGCTGCCCGTGCCCCCGGCTTTGCCAGGTTGTTCCGATATGAGAACATGACCGTGTCGTGACTGAAGAAGCATGTCTGGCCGAAACCCAGCACCGGCAGCCCGTCGAGACGCGGCATGGTCGAGAATGGCACACGCGCGCGGACGAGCGACTCGGTCAGGATCCGCGCGCCGCCCTCGTTGGTGTCGAGCGCCAGAACCAGCATGTCGGCATTCCGGCGCTGCAGCAGGCGACGCCAGTAGAAGGGCTGATTCAGATGCTGTGAACACAGGAAGATCTCGGCGTCGGGGTCCACCATGTCGACGACCCGATAGCCGAGGCCAGGCTCCGACTGTAACGCGGGCCTTGCCGGCTCCGCGGCTTCGCCGCGGCCGATGATCAGCACAGGCATCTGCCAGACGCCGATGCGGGTGAGTAGGTTGCGCGCAACACTCCTCAACAAGGCTGCAACCCAGGGAAACATCAGCCAAGTCAGGACCAGAAAGATCCGCGAATTCTGCTGATGAGAGAAATACTCGAGAAAACCTGCGCACAGCATCGCGGCCAGGCTGATGCCAAGCATGTCTCGCGAAGCGCTCCAGAACGGCATCCTGTGCCAGTAATGTCCATTGCGCGCGAAGGCGATCAGCACGCCGGCCAGAATCAGAGCCTCGACAGGCAAATCGGCATGTCGCACGAGGTCCGTTGCCGATCCGCCTGCCATCGGGATCCATCGACCAGACAGGCGGATCAGGACCGATGCGAGGCCTGCAGCACTGACGAACGCCGCGCAATCAGAGAAGATCTGCGATGTTGCCGCGAGCATCTGAATCACGCGCCTCGACCGTGCTCGCGCAGCCGGGGGCGTTTCGACGATTGGCTCCAGCCAGTACGGCTTCGGCTTGAGGCGCAGACGACGCGCCGCATCGTCGCCAAGCTTGGCGTTGCCAGCGAAGTCTGACCCTGCAGGTGTTGAGGTCGGCATGATTTTCGCACCGTTCGAGGGAGGGCCGCATGGAAAAACCATCGCCGTCTTCGACGGTCGTTTTGATTTGCTATCGTGAACGCCGGAGATCTACCTGACCCGACTTGGCGCCCTGAGGCACCGCCACCACGCCTCCACGTGAGAAGAGCATGGTGCAGTGCACAGCTAATGCATTCCCGCTGCCGCTTGGGGTCATGTCCGTGTTTTGTGACAGATTTGCGTCAACGCGCACTCTTCGGGAGTCGTATCCGAACACGTGAGGGTATCAATCCGTACGCTTGCTTGAACTCGTCTCTGTAGTCGCGAGAGCAAGGTCGGGAGAACTGGCTCGCTATGGACGTCGGAGGCGCCGTGGGTTCAAGCTGATGTCAGGTGATGAGTGGAGCGGCCTGTCCTCCAGGCACTGCCAGCGGCAAGTTGCGCGCGATCAGCAGACCCACCGCTGTACGATATCGTACGGTCCTGCGATCTCAGGTATGGTTCCGCGCGACGCCCAGAGTTCATAATTTTGTCAGAAAGTCACTATTGCTCGACTCCTGCGGTCGCTTCCGCGCAACTCATGCGTAGTAGCGAGTGGATCCCGTGTTGCGGGATCAGGGGACAGTCGATTTTGACACGAGTTTCGAACGCGATCTTCACGTCCAACAAGGTCCTCGTGGCGATTCCACATGCCGAGGAGGCGATCCTGAGGCTCAAGCTCACCAGAGTACGACTGGTTGGTGGCCAGGTGCTGATCGAGCGAGGCCAGGCGACCGAACACGTCTACTTCATCGAGAGTGGCGTCGCGGCGTTGCTGGCGCGGAGCGCACCGGGTCAGCCATCCGTACAGATCGCGATGATTGGCCGGGAAGGTCTGGTCGGTGCGCTGGCTCTGCTGGGCGCCGATACTCCTGCCTTCGGCAAGGTCGTCATGCTGCTGCCTGGTACTGCCTTGCGGATACCGGTTGCGGCGCTGCAGCACGTGTTCGAGACGGCGCCGGTTCTGCAGGCGATGTCTCTGAACTGGGTGTCCTCGCTGACCCGCCAGCTGATGCACGCGGTCGCATCGAGCATCACCGACACCTTGATGATACGCTGCGCACGATGGCTGCTCATGGCGCATGATCGCAGCGAAGGCGACGATCTCGCCGTCACGCACGAGTTGATCGCGACGAATCTGGGTGTGCGGAGAGCCGGCGTGACGCTCGCCGTCATGTCTCTGCAGCAGGTTGGCCTGATCCACACTGCCCGCGGACGCATCAGGATCGTGGACCGCATGGGGCTGGAGCGGCTCGTGGAGCAGGATGACGGGCCGGTGGAAACTTCAGGAACCGGCGAGGCTCTGCCGCTGGCCGAAACGCCGGTCCTGCGTGTCGATCCGCAGCTTCTCCGGCCGCATGGCATACATTAGTTCGGCCTCCGGCCATGCGTGAGTGGCCGACCGCGAGTCCCACGACAGCGTCCAATAAGCCGGCGAGGCAGACGACGCGTCGCCAAATCATGTCCAGCAGCGTTGGATTTGCCAGCGGGTTGTTGTTTGCCGAATCTTGCGCTGAAGCACGCGCTGCCGCCGGCACCGGAACTTCCGGCCTCGGCGCCAATCCTGCGGGTCTTCAGGGACAGTTCAGGCTGGTGGGGGACTATCGCTTCGGCCGCGGGCCCGACGCCAACATACGCGACAAGGCGGAACTCGCCCGCTATTTCCGCTTCCGCTACATCTACAACCACGGCCAGCTGGACGGCCTGGATACCTACTGGTCGCGCCATCGGGACTATCCGGACGGAGATCCTCGATCCCTGCATGTCTTCGAGGAAGATTGCCTGGTGCTCAAGGCACGAGTGCCACCCGGCGGCGGCCTGCGGTCCCATGGCATCGAGTCCGGGATGCTCCGTGCGTTGATACCGGTCACTCCAGGCATGGTCGTCGAGATGCGCGCCCGGCTGCCGCATGGCTTGGGAACCTGGCCAGCGTTCTGGCTCAATCCGGGTGTGGAGCAGCCAGGCGGCAAATTCTCGTCGACACCCTGGCCCCCGGAAATCGACGTCTTCGAATTCTTCGAATGGCAGGGCCGGGATCGACCGCGCCTCATGACGTCCCACATACAGACGGCCGGCAAGCCGGAGCGCTACGGCAACCCGCACGACATTTTCAGCCTCTATCAGCACGACAGCTACGACCCTGGCGTCGACTTCTCCGCGGCCTACCACAGCTTCGCATTGGACTGGCAGAAGGACGAGCCAGCCTGGATCGTCGACGGCAAGAAGGTCAAACAGACGCGCTACGTCTGGTCGGCGCCGCCGGCGCACATCCTGATCACCAATCAGGTCGGCATGAACCTCAAGGGCGTTAATCTTGCCGGAATGAAGATCGACGAAGCCGCTTGGGATTATCGCGTCGCTTCCTTGCGCGTCTGGCAACGTGGCTGACGCCGGAGCCGACTGACCTTCAGCTCGCCATGGAGAAGAAGACAGGCATGGGCCCGTGCCGAGCGCCATGGATCTTCACGACATAGGCGCCGCGCTTACCGGACCGAAGAGCCGGCCAGCACGCTGCCGGACACCACGCCGTTCGTGGCGATATGCTCGGCCTGGAGCCGCGCCCTCAACGTGTCGGCTAGCCGCACCGCCATGGTGACGATCATCTGGGTCGGATTTGCATGGCTGGACGTCGGAAAGACCGAGCTGCCGGAAACATGGAGTCCCGAGATGCCATGAACCTGGCACTAAGGGTCGACGACGCCGGTGGCGGGTGTCTCCGATTCCGGGTAGTCCCGGTCGGATGAGCGACGTCGAGAAAGCTCGGCGGAAACCGCCGCTCGGCGCGAACCCAGTCCGCCAGCCGAGGGCATGGCCTCCCGAGGCGGACGAACTCCTGCTCCACCAACTCCGCCATGCGACAGGCCGTCTCCTGCTCCTGCTCCTGGTCGCCGATGCGCCACGCGATCCGCGGGGGAGGAAGCCCGTGCGCATCCATGCCGTCTGACAGGGTGACCCGGCTCTCCGGGTCAGGGCGCTGCTCGACCATGACATCGAGCTCAAGGCCGTACAGCTTGCGCGGCAGGCTTCCGCGACCGTTGAGGTGATGGCGCAGACCCTTTGCCAGGAGACCCACATTGCTCCCTAGGATCGCTGCGTCACGGCGGAGGTCCGCTTTGCCCCTGAGCACCCGCTTGAGCGCGTGCCATGGATCGTCCTCGGCGACGACCTCGCTCACCCAGGCGGCGCAGTTGAGCAGTCCCTCAGCCCTCAGCACGGAGGGGCTGAGCTTCGCGCCCTGTCGGAACATGCGCGCGCCGTCCGAACCCCGGACCGTGTAGAGACCGAACTGGCTCGGCAATTCGTGGGCCGTCCGCATATCGAAGCTGGCCGCGGACCCGCGCGGATGGTCCATCAGGTAGCAAGCGACGAGATCCCTGGCGTTCCAGAGGCCGCATCTGGCCCGCTGGTTCGAGGCCAGCAGCAACCTGCTATTCTCGATGGCGCCCGCGCAAAGCACGATGATCGAGGCGAAGACCCTGGTCCGCTGTCCGTCCCGGGAGACGACATCGACAGACTCAGCAGTCGACACGGCTTCGTTGGTGTTGATGTGCAAGGCGGTCGCACCGGTGAAGATACGCACCCTGTCGATAACCTTGTTCATCAGACGATTACCGAACCGCATAAAATCATACGGGTTGGACGGGTCCTTGCTGTACTGCGAGACGATCGGCTCCAGGTAACGCCTGTCGATGCGCGAGCTGGCGGAGCTGCCGTCGCGCCCATGTGATCGACGCCAATCGTGATCGGGGTCGATCGCCAGACCGAGATGTTCGGCGACCCGCTCCTGATATGGCGCCAGTTCCGAGGCACCGAAGGGCCAACCCGATTGTGGCATCCAGGACCTGCGTTCGTAGTCGATGTCGTCGAACGGCGCGCATCGTCCCATCTAGGTCTGCGATGACCCGCCCAGCATGCGGTTTCAAACCGACCATTGGTCGATGACGCGGGGGGGGGGCGCCGACGTTCTCGATCTCGTTCGGGGAGTCGGTATGGTGCTTCCGGCTGGGCCGCTACCGATGATGCAGATGTCGGTTCTGATCCGACCTGATCTATGCGGCCAAAGGCCTCCCGGTCTCAGGCCGGTTCAGACTTGATCCGCCAGGAGCAGATCGTGCCCGACGTCGCAAGGTTTGACGGCGATCGTCAGACCGCATGTGATCTCATGCCGGCGACCTATCATTGACGCGCCTTGCAACATGCTCGCCATCTAAGCCTGCCGAGTAAGCCGTGCTGCGTTCCGAATGATCTTGGGGGCAGACCAGCTTAGCGTTCGCGCTATGGGTGACGGCGTGCGCATGACGTACGTCATGCATCTCTGGACGAAGGTTCGCTCAGGTCCGGGGATCCTGCTGAGGAGTTCCCTCGTCATCGCGAAGTCGCCGCGCTCGAACGCCCAACGGATCGTTCCCCTGCGGCGTCGGGGTAGATCGACCAGGAGCGCAGCCTTGAAGGGTTCTGTGAGCATCGAACCGCTTTCCTGGATGAATTCGAACGTGCGGAGTTTGCAGTAGTCCATGATGAAGATATCCGACGTCGCGTTGCCCTCGTGGCGGCGGTACATCAGCAACGGCTTCCAGATTATCGCGAGCCGTCCTGCTGACAGCAGCCGCGCGTTAAGGTCGAGTATCTCACCGGTGGGATAGGGGAACGTCACGTCAAACGCTCCGACGGCCAACAGCAGGTCCTTGCGCACGACCATCTGCCCCGGCTCGTAGGGATTCCTGATCAGCAGCCGCTCGACCGGAAACTTGTCGACGAAAGACCACGGCTCCGTCGGTGATCCGACACCATCCCAATAGCCGGCGGGCATGCCTCGGAACCCGGTCGACACGCGAGGGCCTGCACTGTCGAACCACTGCTGGTCGGTAATGATAACATCAGCGCGGCCGTCCCGCATGACCTCCTCGACCGAGGCGAGGAAGCCAGGCAGGTGATAGTCGTCGTCATCGAGCAAGGAGATCCAGGTTGATGTGGCTCGCTCGATGCCGAGATTGCGCGATACGTCGCGACCCTTGTCCGCCGCCCTGATATAGATCAGGGCATCGCCGAATTCCGCCGCGAGCCCGAGACCTTGCGCAGTTTTTCCGTTGTCGACGACGATGATTTCACGCGGCCGGATGGTCTGGGCCAGCTCGGCGGCGATCGCCTGCCGAAGCATCTCGGGACGGTCGTGAGCCGGCACGACGACCGAGACGTCCAAGGTCAGTTCGCTCATCTGCCTTCTCCCTGCGCCGACGGACACGATGTGGCGTGTGCCTCGCTCCACCTCCATCATCTCCTGGCAGCGCATGGCTAGTGAAAAGCAGTGGCCTGAACAACGCTCCCGTTCAACAAGGCGCCGAATTTGAACCTGCCGAGCGTTAAGAGGCTAAAGACGGTACTATGGCGTACTCAACTCTAAAACTGTCGTAAAGAAGAAGAAGTATCGCCGCGCTTCTACGACGACAGCTGTTACCTATATGAATCCCTCTGACTTCGAAGATGTAGGCGGAGCGCCCTTCTCCGAGCGCCTGCGCGCGTGCCGTTAGCCACATATCCGCGCCGCCTGTGACCACGATCGCGATGGTCACGAACCAGCCGGACACTGGAGTTGCCGAGAATGAAAGTCGTCGCTGTCATCCTAGCCGGAGGAGACGGTTCGCGCAGCGGCTTCTCACGCCCCAAGCAGCTGGTGAAGCTGGCAGGCCGTCCGATCATCGCCCACTGCCTCGAACGATTTCAATCGCATCCCGATATAAATGAAATCGCCATCGTCACGACCGAGACGTGCATCAACGACATCGAGAGTCTCGTCAATCGCGAGCGCCTGACGAAGGTCAGGAAGGTCCTGATAGGCGGTCGCGAGCGCTACGAGTCCTCCCTCGCCGCGATCAGGGCCTACGAAGCGGTAGCGGAGGATGAGGAGGTCAGGCTGCTCTTCCACGATGCGGTACGACCTCTCGTCAGCCACGGGACGATCACCGACGTCATCAGGGCCTTGAACCACTACCGGGCGGTGGACACGGCGATCGGGGCTGCCGACACCATCATCATGTCGGATGGTGCGACCAACACCATCCGGGAGATCCCTGACAGGAAGTTGGTGCGCCTCGGCCAGACGCCGCAGGGCTTCCACTACGAGGTGATCAAGCGGGCCTACGAGCGAGCCCTGCTGGACCGGTCGTTCAAGACCACGGACGACTGCGGGGTGGTCCTCAGGTATACGCCGGAGGAGAAGATTTTCATCGTCGAAGGATCGCCGTCGAACCTGAAGCTGACCTACCAGGACGACCTCATGGTCATCGACAAGTTCATGCAGAGCAATGCGGGACGCCGTGTCAGCGCGGAGGTCGAGACCCTGGCGTTGTCGGCCCTGAAGGGCAAGACGATGTTGGTCATCGGGGGCACCGGCGGCATCGGCGCATCGCTCGCAGAACTCGCCAGCGCCTACGGCGCGGAGGTGGTCGTCGCCGGACGATCGACCGGGACGGATGTCGGCGATGCCCGGAGCGTTTCGAAGTGCATCGAGAACGTCATCGCCGAACACGGCCGCATCGATATCATCGCCAATACGGCGGCAGTGCTGCAACGCCAGCCTCTCTCCACGATGAGCATCGACGATATAAACTCGACGATCGATACCAATATCCGCGGTGTCATCAACGTGGCGCGGTTGAGCTACGAACATCTACGGCAGAGTCAGGGTCACCTGCTCCTCTTTGCGTCGAGCAGCTATACATACGGACGGGCGTTCTACTCCACCTATAGCGCATCGAAGGCGGCAGTGGTGAACTTCGCGCAGGCTCTGGCTGAGGAATGGAGCGATGACAGCATCAAGGTGAACTGCGTCTGCCCCGGGCGCTCCCGGACCCCGATGAGGGTGAAGGCGTTCGGAGCGGAACCGCCAGCGACGCTGCTGGAACCGCTCGAGGTAGCGCGAAAGGCCCTAGGCATCCTGGTTGGACAGACAACCGGCCTGATCTTCGACATCCCGAACACCTGACGTTTCAAGTCGCATACCAGTCGCGAGAGGTGCGCCACCTTTGACGAGAACCAAGAAGTATCTCCTTCGTGCCGGGAAGTTCGTCGATGGCTTTCTGAACGCGACGATCCTCCAGATGTCAAAGCTCAGCCGGCGGCGTGCTGACCACTGGCTGTTCGGACACGGAGGAGACACTTTCGGCGGCAACTCGAAGTATCTTTTCCTATGGATGACCCTCAAGCGCCCCGACATGCGGGCCATATGGGTGACCGACGACGAGAAGACCCGCCGCCTGCTCCTCAGCAACGGCCTGCCGGCTTATCGTCGATGGTCCTATCAGGGTATCCGGGCAGCGTTGCGCTCGAGGGTTTTCGTCTACTGCCATGATATCACCAACACTCACGTGCATCTGAGTGGCGGTGCCTGCCTGGTCAACCTGTGGCACGGCGTCGGGCTGAAACCGACCATGTTCGGCGACAAGACCGGGGTTATGAGCCTCTACCAGAAATATGCCGGGAGCCTGGCGGGACGGCTGATGTTCTACCAGTACCTGGTCAGGCCCGACATGCTCGTGACGACTTCAACGTTCATGCAAAGGCATTTCACCTCGCAGTTCGAGTTGCCCGCCCAGCGCGTCCCCGTCCTCGGCTATCCCCGTCTCGACTGCATGTTCGACGAGGAGCTGAAGGCATTGGCGCTCAAGATGGACACGATGGAAGGCTTCGCCTTCGACCGGACCGAGTTCAGCGAGGTCTACATCTACATGCCGACCTGGCGAGACTCGCGCCGTTCGTTCCTGGATGAAGCACTACCGGATCTGGACGCGCTGTCCAGAGCCTTGGCGGCGCGCAACGCCATCCTCTACGTGAAGCTGCATCCACTGACCTCCTTTTCGCTTCCCATACGTCACAAGAACATCGTCCGTTGGCCAGATGAGGTCGATTTCTATACGTATCTGGATCGATTTGATGCGCTGATTACCGACTACTCGTCGGTTCTCTACGACTATCTCTTCGTCAAGAAGACCGGCGCAGTGCTTTACGTCTACGATTATGACGATTGGGTGTCCGAGGACCGCGGCCTGCTCTATCCCTTCGAAGAGAACACTGCCGGGCTGCGAATCATGAACTTCGAGAGCCTCTGCCAGGCGATCGTCGACGGCCGCATCGTGCAGGAGGCAGAGGCTGCCGGACAGGAACGAGTCCGGGAGAAGTTCTGGGGCGGGAGCTACACTCCCGCCTCCCCCGCGATCATCGCCCACGTCGAGCAGACGATCGGCCGATAACCATCAGGTCAGGGCTTCGCCACCGCTCCGATGTACTGGCCCCAGGCCGCGGACTCCAGCGGCTTGTTATCGTAGAGATACGAGAACTCGTAGTTTCCACCGCCGTTGCTGTTCCAGACATTGACGAAGGCGACGGTGAGCCCGGCCGCCTGTGCCGTCGTGATCTGAGTGGCCAGCCACTGCGGGAAGGTCGGATCGTCCTTCACATCCGTCTTGGCATTGGAATTGCCTGCGCCGGTTTCGGCGATCCCGAACGGCTTGTTGTGCAGCTCCGCGAACTGGACCAGGCTCGTGAAGCTCTGGCTATGGCCGCCGCTTCCATCGTTCGACCACTTCGTCGCCGCCGGGTAGCTCCAGTAGTGCGAACGGTTCACCGGGCTGGCGATGAATTGGGCGACGGTCGTGTCCTCGCCACCGGTTGCCCAGTCGTGGTAGGTCGGCGATGAGCCGCCGTCGGAATATGGGTACATGTCCGAATACACGTCGACGCCGATGACATCGACGTAGGCATCACCCGGATAGAGGTTGGTGGTTGCCTCTGCCACGCTGTAGTTCGTCGTGCCGGGGTTCCATACCACTTCCACCGTAATCCCCGCCGCCTGGGCCGCCGCGTGGAGCACGGTGTAGACGTGCTGATAGGCAGCTACCCAATCCGCCTGATCCTGTGCCGTGGCACCGGCGTAGGTGTTGCCTTGAAGGTTCATCTCCCATCCGACGCGGAAGATCATCACCTTGTAGCCCTTGTTCGCCCAGGCCTGGACGATCTGCGTGGTGATGGTGTCGTAGATGCCCGAGGAGAAGTCGCGGAACTGCGCATCCGGTGTGGCTGAACCGGAGGCGATCGACGCCAACGGAAAGGCGACGCAGGGGGTCAAGCTCCTGGCCGCCACTGAAGCGACGTTGGAGGAAGCTGCCCATTGCGAGTTCGAGACCCAGGACGTGACCCGCTGCGTGTAGTCGATGTAGAGATCGATAAGGCCCGGTCCCTCCTTCATCGCCGTCGTGAAGCTGGTGTAGTTGCTCTCGAACGTGGCCTCGCCCGACGCGCTGGCATTGTTCGGGTTGCCGACATACACGCCGAGAACAGGCCAGGTGGTGACAGCTGCCGCGGTGGCTCGCACTAGCGGCGCCGACGCCAGTAGGCCGGACGCCGCGATCATGAAGATCCGTGTCATGGCATTTACGTGAAACGACTCTCGATACCGCCTGCAATTTGAGATCTTGCTCGAAGTTGAATTTCCGGAAGCAACGACGGAATGATCGCGGCTCATAGTTGATACTCGCTCCAAATTAGCTTCGTGAGATTCAATGCTTAATCGTATCGATTTGGCTCATGATCTGCAAGCGCTTTGGTAACGCTTTCGTGAACAATGACAGCGTCTCGGCTTGAAGGGCAGGTTCTGCGACGATGCTCTCGCGGCAGTAGCATACCTTTCGAGACATGATTCTTCAGCGAAAACAGCGCACTGCTTCTGGCTTCGCGGGGTTGCGGCGCCTGTCATGCGGCGCCTGCTTGGTAGGCCGAGCTATGGAGAGGCTCCCCGTGCTGGAGTGCCGGTAGCCGCAGAGGTTCAGACAGCGGTCTGTCGCCGGTGGAGGTCCGGGTCAGAACAGCGATGAGCTCTAAGTGTAGGCGATCCTCTTACACACGCTTTAGGCGAACGGCGTATCAAGCGTCGTCCGGCGCTGAGGGCTGGCGATAGGCGGAACTGGACAGGCTATTCACGCTGAGCCGACAGCCGCTTCAGCGGCCCGGGTCGCAGTCGCGAGAACCGGTTGTTCAGCACCGCGGCCACCCGCCGACGTTGCCGTCGGACGTGACCGGCATGCTGACACGCTCGTGACGGCGGCCGACGGGGCAAGCAGCAGATGCGCGGCTTAGGTTCCCGGGAGAGGTAGCCCTTGAGCGTCACGTGCGCTCAGGCATCGATAGTCAGCAGCGTGGGCTTGGCGTAGTGGATCAGCCTCTCCTCCACCCTGTGATCGCCTCCCGCAACCGGCCCTCCTGGCGATCGCTTGGTCACCCAGGTGCGGATCCACCGAGCGCTCGGCTCGAGCGCGCCGGCAAGCCCCATCGGGATCACGTCCGGCGCGCACCCGATCGACCATCTGGCGGCGCGATTGAAGTGTATATCGAGCGCCCGTCCTGGCAGCAGGAGCAACCCGGGCAAAGCTTCAGGGTGTCGACGATATCGAGTTAATCCCGGATCGCCGAACATTCGACGCCCAACCGCGTTGAGGTGAAAGTTCAGGTGGATTGGAGCGGCATTGCGCTCTGTCCCGCGACGGCCAGATCGGAGGCAGGCAGGATGCGGTCCCAGCAACTCGTCAATCGGCCGCCGGGCCACCCTAACGTGAACAGCTTGCAAGAAGGCAGGAGCCTTTACCGGATCGGCTCGACGCCGTCGGAGGCATCGGTTGCGGACGAGATAGGACATCTCCCTGTCGTCCTGTTCCTCTGCACCAGCTTGGTTGCCTGCGCCAACAATCCGCTGCCGCCGCCCAACAGCATCCGCGCCACCTACGATCACGATGCGCCAGCCATCCAAGTCTATATCAGCAACGCGCAGATGCCTCGTGACGCCTATCTGGTTGACGTGAAGGGAACTCGGTATGCACTCACCCTGACGCCGGTGAGCGGACCGCACGTTAATTACAGCACTCCTCCAACCATTGGATTGGGGCTAGGCGGCTTCGGTGGCAATGTGGGTGGAGGCGCAGGCCTCGGATTCCCACTGGGCAGTCCGCATCCAACCAGTGTCGACAATCAGTTCGTTGCTTCAAGTCGCTTACTGCCGCCACCTGACTATCTGCAGCGTTGGTCACAATATCACGTGGTCGTCGACCTCGGAACGCAATCGCTGGAAATTCCTGCGCCTCCTCCAGGATGATCACAGGCCGGCCGAGAGCAGATCGTCTGCTCAGAAGCGTCGCCCAGCGGTGAGAGGACATCAGACTCGCTGCCCTGGAGCGCGCACCGGAAGAGTTTCTGCTTCAGCGTCTAGGCTGGCTCAAACAAAGATGACTACGGGCAGATCTAGGACGATACTATAGAGCCGGTAGTATCCGCTATGCGGGACACGGTGTGGGCGACACCTTCGCTGTCGCGATCCAAGGCGACGAGCGATTCGGAGATCAATTGCACGATCGGCTCCGTCCTTCTGTAACGTCAATTGATGGGGAATGCAGGCGGACCGGCAGGAGGAGAACGGTCTCGAAGCATCGCGTGCTGTCGAGATCGTGCGTGCGGAAGCTGAGATGGTCCGACATGACGCTTCCTCAGGCGATCGCGCCGCCGCCATCGACACGCACGGTCGAGCCAGTCGCGAAGGGTGTCATCGCGAGAAACAGGATCGCCCTGGCGATGTCGTCGGGCTGGCCGACCCGTCGCGCAGGGAGGCGCTGGGCCGCACCGGCGAACATGGCGGCGCGCTTCTCGTCCGACATGCCGGACCAGAGTGGGGTCTCGATGAGGCCAGGCGAGACCGCATTGACCCGCACCGGTGCCAGTTCGAGGGCGAGACCGCGCGCCAGCGCTTCGAGCGCGGCATTGATAGCGCCCTGGAGCACCGCGCCGGCCGACGGGCGGACGCTGAGGAAGCCCGACACAAAGGTGAGCGTCCCCCCTTCGGCGATCCTCGCGGCACGGGCGATCCGGTAGGCACCCCAGAACTTGGAGTCCATGGCGCGTCGGGCGTCGTCCAGGGAAAGTCCACGCACCGAGCCCGAGGCGGTCTGGGCAGCCGAGATGACGACATGGTCGAAGGGCTCGCGATCGGCAAAGAAGCCCGCGACTGCGGCTTCGTTGCCGGTGTCCAGTTCGGCCACCGCGGTGCCGCCCCCGATGACCGCGACCGCAGCGTCGAGCTTCTCGCGGGTGCGGGAGGCGATGGTCACGGCCGCACCTTCGGCGGCCGCCGATCGCGCAGTCGCGAGGCCGATACCCGAGCTTCCGCCAACGACGAGGAAGCGTTTGTCCGCTAAGAGGGACATGATGTTGGTCCTTTTTTCAAGGCGCGCTGGCCGGAATGGCGGCGCGACTGTCGGCAGGGAAGGATCAGGCGGCCGAAACCGGAAGCCCGCGCTGAACGGCCGACGATCTCGCACTGGTGTGTGTTCGCGATGGTGCAGCGCCCAAGCCGCGATCTCGTCCTTGCGGGCCAATCGGACATCCGGCCTCGACTTGGCGTAGGCCAGAAAGCGGTCGAGCACGCTGACGCGGTCGGCATGGCCGGAGATTTAGCATACAGCTCGTCCACCGGACCACACGGCATTTATCCATCACCGAAGAGGGCGCTACCTTCGAGGCGTGCTGCGTCCGCATCCTGGCCGACATCGAGGAAGTCGAGCTGGAGGTCTCTCACGAGCACCAGACTACTACCGGCCCTCTGAGGATGACTTTGACGGTGGCTCCTCGAAGAGGCGTGCTCGCGGTCGCCCCAGCTGAAGTCTCGTGTCGGCACTACGATGACCCACGACGTGTCGCGACCACCCAATTCTTTTCACGCGCAGGAGCCTAATCGACTAAAGTAATGGGTTCACAGCCAAGAAGCTTTCAATTGCGTCCGTGCGAGTAGCTGCATGAGCTTTCCGGGCGTCGGCTACCTGTCGAACCGACGCCAGCATGTTCAGTGATCGAGGTCGGCCACCGGCTGAGCGGCCTTCCATTATAGGAGGCAGGAAGTCATTTCGTGAACACGATGGTCGCTGGACCTGGCGCCGTGAGCACGGCCCGTTTCGTCGCCTACTACCGCGTATCCACCGACAAGCAGAGCCGATCCGGCTTGGGAAGACCAGGCAGGCGCAAGTGCGGGCGGCCGACGTGCTGCGCTTCATCGAGCAGGCCCGGCGCGCCGGCGCTATCACCCTGCAGCATCTCGCTGACGCGCTAGGGGCGCGTGGTGTCCCAACCCCATCCGGCCGCGGCCGGCGCTGGCATCCCGTGCAGGTGGCCCGCATCGTCGGGCGGCAAGCCACCGCATGATCTGGCCCGTCATGCTTGAGGAGGCCGCGCTAGAAGCGAGCCTCCGCACCGCGCAAACATCGGGCTTCAAGAGTTTACATCTCAGGCACATATGTTGTTGCGAACATATGCATTTTCTGACATATGTTGGGTGTGACGGCGACCCTGATCCAATCTGAAAAGGGGAGGTTGGAAAACGGGGCGATCAGGCAAGTGCGGATCTGGCTGGTGCCGGAACCGGTCCCGCCTTCGTTGCACCGCTTCAAATACAGCCTCGTCTATGTGCTGGATGGCGCTCGACGCATCGGCTTCGACAATGAGCGCGGCAAGGGCGATCATCGCCATCTGCACGGGGTGAAGACGCCTTACAAGTTTCGAGGTATCGCGGAGCTACTTGCAGAGTTCCGCCTGCTTATCAGCCGAGAGAGGGGAGAGTGAGCATGGCGGGCAAGATCGTCTTCCGGATCGGCATCAGCCTTGAGGAGATTGACCGCGAGATCGTGGCGAACGTCGAGGCAGCCGTTGCTGCTGCCGAGCGGGGAGAGAGCTTCGAGAC
>CAXTOE010000003.1:0-13658 GCA_964245685.1 uncultured Acetobacteraceae bacterium
TCGCATGGATGTTCTCCTTCCCTCGCCGTCCGCGCTGCCTGGCGGGAACACGCTATGGAGCCTGCGCCGGCCGGTCAAACCGGATGAAGGAGATCGTGCCGATGACCGGCGACGGAGCCGGCCGCTCACGGCCGGACACGAGCTCGATCGTCGGCTGCTACATATGCCGGAACAGGTGCTTGTAGGCGTCGCTGACTGCGAGTTGCTTGCGACTGGTGCGTAGCCGAGAGCGGAAGGTGTCGGCCACAGGCTGAACTCCGGACAACGCCGCCGCGACGGCCGGGCCGCTACCCCTGCGCTGACCCTGCGGCCACTGTAACGACCGCGGAGGCGCTGCACTCGTCCCGCGTCGAACACTCGAGATGCCTTCTTGTCGTCAGTCGTATCATTGCGTTGATGAGAAAGTGGTTTGCGGATCGGCGCCGTATTCGGATCGCCGCGGGTCGGTTACCGTTGCTTCGTCACCACGGAGCTGCGGTTGATGAAACGGATCGTTCTCGATATAGTCTGGGAAGCTCCGCCTTCGGGTGACGAGCGGCATCGTGCCGGTCGAGGCATCCCGGCATGAACGCGAGTCGCTTCATCGACCTGCCGGCCCGGTTGCTGATGTCGCTGCTGTTCCTGTTGTCGGGCTTCGGCAAGCTGGCCGGGAACGCCGCCATCCAGAAATACATGCAAGCGTACGGCGTCCCCGGCCTGCTGTCCTGGCCTGCCGCCGCCTGGGAAATCGGCGGCGGCCTGCTGCTGCTGATCGGGCTGTGGATCCGGCCGGTATCCGTCCTGATGGCCGGCTGGTGCATCCTGACCGCCGCGATCTTCCACACCGCGTTCTCCGACCAGAACCAGATGATCAACTTCTTCAAGAACCTGACGATGGCGGGCGGCTTCCTGCTGATCGCCCGGGCCCATCCGATGATGCTGAGCGTCGATGCCTGGCAACTGGGGCGGCCGACGTCACCGGTTCATCCACGGCCCATCCTGGGAGGAAAAGCACCATGACGATGATGAGGGCGGTCGTGGTCCGCGAAGCGGGGCCTCCGGACGTGCTCAAGATCGAGGAGTTGCCGATCCCCGTCCCGGCCAGCGGCGAGGTGCTGATCCGGGTGAAGGCGTTCGGACTCAACCGGTCGGAGCTGTTCACGCGCCAGGGACTCTCGCCGAACGTGCCCTTCCCCCGCGTCCTGGGGATCGAGGCGGTCGGCCTCGTCGAGGCCGCCCCAGGCGGCGAGTTCTCGCCCGGTGAGACCGTGGCCACCGCGATGGGCGGCATGGGACGGCAGTTCGACGGCGGCTATGCGGAATACACGCTCGTCCCGACCTCGCAGGTGCAGGCGGTGCGGACCGACCTGCCCTGGGAGATCTTCGGCGCCGTGCCGGAGATGCTGCAGACGGCTTGGGGCTCGCTGTTCAAGGCGCTGCGGCTGGAGAAGGGCGAGCGCCTGCTCATCCGCGGCGGCACGACGTCGGTGGGTCTGGCGGCGGCGGCGATCGCCAAGAAGCACGGCGCGCTGGTCATGTCGACGACGCGCAAGCCTGAGCATGAAGGGCTGCTGCGCCGCAGTGGGGTCGACCAGGTCTTCATCGATACCGGGGCGATCGCCGAGCAGGTGCAGGAAGTATGCTCCGGAGGGGCGGACAAGGTGCTGGAGCTGATCGGCGCGACCACGCTGCCAGACTCGCTGCGCTGTGCCAGGGCGCGCGGCATCGTGTGCATGACCGGCATGGTCGGCAACGCCTGGATGCTGCCGGATTTCAGCCCGATGGACGTCATTCCGAGCTCCGTCTGCCTGACGACCTATGACGGCGGATCGGAGGACTTCATGCGGACGCCGCTCGACGAGCTGACGCAGCAGATCACCGCCGGCGAGCTGCACGTCCAGATCGGTCGCGTCTTCCGACTCGACAAGATCGCCGAAGCCCATCGCTGCATGGAAGAGAACAGGGCCGGCGGCAAGATCGTCGTACTGACGTGAGGCGTCGTGCCTGCGCAGGCGACTCTAGGTCGGCAGATCGGGGAACAGCGTCGGCGCCATCCGGTAGGTGAACTCCTTGAACATGCGGACTGGACGCATCAGGCTGCGGGAGCCGAGATGCACGATCGAAAGATCGAACACCGGAAAGTGCCAGTCCGGCATGATCTCGACCAGGCGTCCGTCGCGCATCAGCTCTGGTTGCACGATCGGAGGAAGATCACCGATCCCCTGGACAGCCAGCAGACCGGCCGTCACCCCGGCGAAATCGTTGATGCCCAGATGGGGCAGGAACGACACCGCTTCCTTGTCCCGTCCATTCACGTGCGTGAACACCCAGTGGTTCTCCGGCTGCCAGTGCGAGAACGCCAGGATACGATGATCCAGCAGCTCCTGCGGCCGTCGTGGCGGCTTCGTGCTGGCGATGTAGGCGGGGCTGGCGACGAGCTGGTGGCGGTAGGTCAGGATACGGCGCGCGACCAGCGAGGAGTCCTGCATCGGACCGACATGGAAGGCCAGGTCGACGCCGTCGGCGATGTGGTCGATCTTGCGCTCGGTGATCAGGATCTGCACCCGCACCGCGGGATAGGAGGCCTGGAAGGCGCCGACCAGCGGCATCAGCAGCGAGTCCGAGATGCTGGGGGGCGCCGAAAGCCGCAGCGTGCCCGCGACCCGCGACAATTGGTTCGACACATGGCCGTCCAGCGCCTCCGAGATCTCCATGATGCGGTTCGCGTGCTCGAGCACGTACGATCCCACGCTCGTCAGGCGCAGGCTGGGGGTGGACCGCTCGAGCAGCCTTGCCCCGAGTTGATCCTCCAGGTCGGCGACCCGCCGGCTCACCGTGGACACGGGCATCTTGAGACGTCGGGCGGCTTCGGAGAAGCTGCGCGCCTCGATCACCTTGGCGAAGACGATCAGGGCGTTGAGGTCGGGCATGCGGATCGGTTCCTTCGAGTGGCCAGATCATGGCCTACCCGCGCCGTTCCGAAACTGATGAACATCTTGCGTCACCCTCGCACTCCGTTTCCTTGTCCGGGGGCATGTCGAGCGGCGAAGGGCCGACCCGATGGCCGCACGGTTATGACAGTGACGAAGGAGGTCGTCACCGACGAGCAGGGCGCGGCGACTTCTGCCCGGAAGGCACGATGTGGGCGTCAGACCTCGATCTGGACACCGTCCGGGTCGCTCCGGATCGTCCAGCTGCCGCCGCTGCGAAACGACGCTGTCGTGGCGAAGGTGTCTTCCATGAACTGCATGTAGAAGCAGAGCCCGTCCTTCACCCGGCCGAACACGCTGAACGGTGAGGTGACCGTCTGCGATAGCACCGTGGAGGTATAGGTGAAGCGCCCGAAGATCGCGGCGTTCTCGCCGGAATCGAGCTCAGCCTCGATCTGGAAGTCGTCGACGCGCCAGTAGCGTCCGACATCGATAAAGGTCTGCACGATGGCCTCTGCACCCCGGGAAGTGCCGCACCAGGGCATGACGCGCTTGAGGTCGGGATCGTCATAGTTGAGTGACACGTAGGTCACGTCCGGCGTCACGAAGGAGCGGACGTGGTCGAGGTTCTTCGGGTCCGACAGGATGCCGGTCATAACCTCCAACGCGGTCTTCGTCATCGGCTGCTGTCTTCCTCGGCACCGGCCGTCATCGACCGGGTGTGGCTCCGACGCTAAGACGACGTCGGTCAGGCGGGTAGGCGCGGATGCGGGAATGAGTTTCCCAGATATGCGAGGCTGGCGGCGCGCGGTCCGCGGCATTGAGCCGGGCGGTTTCGGCGGAAATCTGGGAAGCTTCTTTCCGAGAATGCCGGCTAATGCATCGATGCTCGATCGCATAGCCCTGCCTACTCACGGGCGCAGACGCCCCTTTTTAAGGATTGGAAGGATGGCTTCATGCATGTCAGGCGGCTGCTTGCCCCTGCCTTTGGCGCAGTCTTCACGCTCGCCACATCTCCCGGTGTCCCGGCCATCGCGGCCTTCGCAGCGACACGCGGCATGACGGCGCAGGCGCATGCCGGCATCGAGAGCACGATGGCGGCCTACAACGCGGCGCTGAACGGCGGCGAGACCGCGGCCGTACTGCCTCTCTATTCGGAGGGCGGCGTGTTCATGGCGCCGTACGGCCACTCCGCGGTCGGCAAGCAGGCGGTCAAGGTCGCCTACGACGAGGTGTTCGCCGAGCTCAAGTTCGACGTGAAGTTCAACATCGCCGAGATCGTGCAGATGGCACCGAACTGGGCCTTCGTCAGGACCAATTCTGCCGGCACGACGCTGCATCATTCGACCGGAAAGACCACTTCGGAAGCCAATCAGGAGCTGTTCGTCCTGGAAAGAGGCAGCGACGGCAAGTGGCGCATCGCGCGCTACAGCTTCTCACCGACCAATCCGCCGAGTGCGTAGGATGGGAGTTCGGTGCTGCTCTGGAAGTAATCGCTGCGTTCGTCCGGATTGAGCGCATCAAGACGTGAGCGGATGATGTTCAAAAGCACCTGGCGAGTTGGTGCTGCGACGTTGCGGACGAGCGCCTTGAGCTCGGCGAACATACGCTCGATGGGATCGGGGGCGGGACTTGACCAAGTACCTGCCCTTGATCTCCTTTGGAACTCAAGCCTCGAGAGAGTAGGCCGGCCTCACGAAGCGCTGCCAGAGCGGCCAGCGTGTGCGATGCACGGTGGACCACCGGCTCGTGCCCAACCCAGCAGCGGCCTGCGAGGGCCGATCTGCACCGGCGCCAGGCTGCCGGCACCGCGCACCCCGGATCAGCTTGATCGCTGGCGGGAGCCGGCGTCGAATAGAACCGCCTTCGACCGCTCCCAGGGATCCTCGGACAACGCAGTGTCAGCACGGCCTCGCTGGTCATGCGAATGCTTCAAACCGGCTACGGCGATCCAGTGTGACCTCAACCGTTCTAATCGCTTCCTTCCGGAACGATCGATACTTTGCCATCACGCTCGACGATGGCGTATCGAACTTGATCCAGACGCATCAGACCTTTTTGCCGAACAGCGGTCATGATGTCACTCTCGAGCATGCGCAAACCACGCATCCTGTCCTGATGCCATTCCCCGTTCTCATAGACGACGATCGGCGTTCCATCCACTAGACGCCCGAACCAGGGCCACCAGCGCTTGAGCGATGACACCAGCACATGCATCAGCCCGATCGAGAACACGGCACCGATGGCAGCGACGAGTGAGTGATCATCGCCCAGCACGGCCGACATCAGCGCGCCACCGAACAAGAATAGAACGATAAGATCGAACGGTGCCAGCATGCTGGCCATGCGTCGGCCGATCAACCGCACGGCGAGCAGCAAGACGATGTAGGCTATCGCCGCGCGCAGGATGACGCTCACGAGAAAGCCTCAGGGCACAATGACTTGAGTCCAGTGCAGCGAAGAGTGGCCGTCCAGGCGGGCGACGAGGGTCTTGGGCCCGATATCGATGGGCATCAACATGAGACGAACCGACGCATCGGCCGTGTGGGGCGGCACCGCGATCGTCAGCATCAGTCCGCCGGA
Organism: uncultured Acetobacteraceae bacterium; assembly: GCA_964245685.1. Classification (GTDB taxonomy): domain Bacteria; phylum Pseudomonadota; class Alphaproteobacteria; order Acetobacterales; family Acetobacteraceae; genus Lichenicoccus. The sequence goes on from CAXTOE010000003.1 coordinate 5,493, forward strand.
CGAGGCCTGCGTGAGAGCGGGCTGAGGAAGAATTCGCTGCAGTCCCATCGGCTCCAGCATCGTCGAGCCGATGAACAGATTGAGCGTGGGTTGATCGGTGGAGTTCTTGAGATGGAACGTCACCTGCGTGCCGGTCTGCGAGCGAGCTACCGGCTCGAAATCTACCGCGAGCGATAGATCATCGAGCTTTTTTGTCTCGTGGCTGTACGGGCCACGCCCAAGCAAACCTGCCAGGCTTGCCGCGACGAAGGCCACCATGACGATCCGCCCGCCCTGTTCCGCACGACGCCAACGTTTTTCAAAAGCTTCATCGAAACCGACTTCCAGCTCACCATTGATCTTGTCGGCACCTTGCATCAAAGCCAAACAAGCGAGCTGTATTTTAGTTCCGTCGAGCAGAATATGTTAATCCGGAATGTAGTCCGGCCTGTTCGGACGCTATCCGTAACTGTCTCGCTGAAAGTAATCAGTGAGAGCGCCACGCTTCCGACTGGATCAACTCGGCTTCTTGATCGGCGTGAGACTTGGCGCGAGCTGTCCGTCTTACGAAAGCCGTGGATCCTGTCGAAGCTGTCACACTTTGTTCGAGGGCGCTTTATCGTCTTGTCATTTCCGGCTTATCATGTGCGAATGAACTCGACGGACCGGCTGTATTTCATCGGTATCGGCGCTTCCGGCAGTGAGGGCCTGGAAGACATCCAGAAGCTGCTCAGTTACTTGTCCAGACGGACGCGAGCGGTCGTCATGGTCGTGTGGCACAGACCAAGCGACAGGATGAGTCACCTTCGAGATGTACTGGCGTCCAGCTGCAAGATGCCGGTGATCATCGCGAGCGAGGCGACGGTTCTCGAGCAAGGCAACTGCTACATCGGTGAACCTGACGGCCATCTCACACTGATGGACCGGAACCGGGCGCACCTCCTTGTCGGCTCGGGAGACAAGCTACGGAATCGAACGATAGATGCTCTGTTCAAGTCCCTGGCCGAGCAGGTGGGCACACGGACCATCGGCATCGTTCTTTCCGGTGCATTGGACGACGGATCCCGCGGCCTGGCCGCCATACACAGGGCGAAGGGCCTGACGATGGTCCTGGATCCCGGGATCAAGATCCGCGGGATGCAGCAGAACGCGATCGACTATGACGGTCCGATCAGTTTCATCGGCACGGCGGTCCAGATCGCCGAAGCGGTGACACAGATCACTGCACAGGAGAGAGATCTTCTCCCGGCCTCCTACGCGCTGGTCACCACTGACGAAGCCGGCCGCATCGTCGACTGGAACGCCGGCGCGAGTGCCCTGTTCGGTTGGCTTCAGAGCGAGGTCCGAGGACGCTCCTACTTGTCCCTGTTCAAGCCCGGGGAGGGGGATCACGCCGCGCTGGCGGAGAGTGACGGTCCCATCGTCGCCCGCACCCTCAGCGGAGAGAGATGGTGTCTGCGCAAGGACGGGGGCGAGTTCTTGGCAAACAGCGTCATGCTGTCGAAGGATGCCGACGGCGTGTCCGGGTTCGTCGTCATACTCCGCGATTTCGAGCCGGCACAGCCAGCCGGACGAGACCCAACACCAAGCGAGCCTCAGTTCCAGCTCCTGGCTGAGACCATCCCCCAGCTCGTCTGGCGATCCCTCGATGATGGCAGGTGGGATTGGGCCGGCCCGCAGTGGGTTGCCTATACCGGGCAACCTGAGGTCGCAAGCCACAATTTCGGGTGGCGCGACATGGTCCATCCCGACGACCAAGACGTGACGATGCAGGCTTGGCATGTGGCCTCCTCCCTCGGCGGGATGGAAGTCGAGCACCGCCTGCGTCGTGCCGATGGCGTCTATCGCTGGTTCCAGACCCGTGCCACGCCGCTGCAGAGAGCGGCCGGCTTCAGCCCGAGACAGTGGTTCGGCACCTCGACCGATATCGACACCCTCCGGCAGGCCGAGGAGCGGGTTCATTTCCTGGCCTACCACGACGTGCTCACGGGGGCCGCGAACCGGGCACTGCTCGATCGGATCCTGGAGCAGACGACCGCTAATGATGGCCACGGCTCAACCTGGTGCAACGTGCTCTACGTGGATCTCGATCGCTTCAAGGTGATCAACGATCAGCTCGGACATCGGGGCGGGGATGAGGTGCTGAGGCAGGTCGCCGACCGGATACGAGGTGTCATGCGGGACGGAGACCTTCTTGCCCGTTCCGGCGGTGACGAGTTCGTGCTGGTGCAGCGGGTCGGCGCGGCGGAGGCCGGGACGGTGCTGGGCTCCCGCATCCTGACGGCGCTGGCGGAGCCGATCGCGATCCAGGGGCAGGATCTGGTCGTCAAGGCCAGCATCGGCGTCGCCTCCTGCATCACCGACGGCAACACGCCAGAGGAGTTGCTTCTCCGGGCGGACTTCGCCCTGTATCAGGCCAAGGCGGCCGGCGGCGGATGTATCCGCCAGTACAGGCCGCAGCTCGAGGTCGACCTGCGTTACCGGCAGGCTCTCGAGCGGGATCTCCGTCTGGCGATCGAGCGCAACGAGCTGGAGGTGCATTTCCAGCCGATCGTCGACATCCTGACGAGGGAAGTTCTCGGCTACGAGGCGCTCGCGCGCTGGACCCACCCCATCCACGGCGAGATCACGCCCAGCACCTTCATTCCCCTTGCCGAGGAGACCGGCCTCATCGTCGCTCTCGGCGTCTTGATCCTCGAGCTCGCCTGTGCCGCGGCGGCGGCCTGGAGCGGGGAGCAGCTGGTCTGCGTCAACATCTCTCCGGCGCAGTTCCGCCGCAGCGACCTCGTCGAGCAGATCGCCGACACCCTGGCTCGGACGGCCCTCGTTCCGGGCCGCCTGGAGCTCGAGGTGACGGAAGGCCTTCTGATGGACGACGGCGAGCAGGTGCGGGATGTGCTGCAGGCGATCAAGCGGCTCGGCATCCGGATCGCCCTGGATGATTTCGGCACCGGCTATTCCGGCCTCGGGTATCTGTGCCGCTTTCCCTTCGACAAGGTGAAGATCGATCAGTCCTTCATCCGCAAGATGGAGACTGACCCGGGCTCGCATGCTGTCGTGAAGGCCGTGATCGCGCTCGGCGTAAGCCTGCGTCTCCAGGTCACCGCCGAAGGCGTGGAAACGGAAACGCAGGCCGCGATGCTCCACGGCATGGGATGCCATCAGGCACAGGGATTCCTGTTCGGCAGGCCATCCCCGGCCGGCGGTGAGATCCATGATCGCGACTGAGCAGGTTTGCTCCCGGCTCTCGTTCGGAACCCGCGGAGCCGAAGGCGACCGAGGAATGCGGCGGCGCGCCCGCTCCGGTCATTCGGCTCCTCCGTCAGCCTGAGCTTCGCGACGGATCTGCTCCGCCGGTCTTCGTAGCCCCATGAGCCAGCAGCGCGACCGAACGCTCAGCCAAGGTGGCTCCCGACACAGGCTTGCGAAGCAGCTCCGTGCTGCCTGCCTCGGCATCCTCGACGGCCAGCCGCACGCTCGCGTCGGCATAGCCGGTGAGCAGCAGGGCGGGCAGCTCGGGCCGTCGTCGCCGCGCCTCCTGGATCAGCATCAGCCCGTTCATGCCGGGCATGGCGAAATCCGAGATCAGCAAGTCCACGACGGCGCCGCCATCGAGCTGCGCCAGGGCTTCCAGGCCGTCGCTTGCCTGGGTGACCCGATAGCCTTGCTCCTCCATCTGTCCGACCAGCACCTCGCGGACCATCGTGTCATCGTCCACGACCAGCACCTGGGCGGAGACGCGCACGGCGTTCAACACGAGCATGGTCAGCGCGGGACCGTCCTTCTCCGCCGCGACGCCGGTCGCCTCCGGTAACCACAGCGTCACGGTCGTGCCACGGCCGAGCGCGCTCTCGATCGTGAAGCCGCCGCCGGATTGGTGAGCGAAGCCACGCGCCATCGCCAGTCCCAGACCGGTGCCCTTGCCGAGCGGCTTCGTCGTGAAGAAGGGCTCGCTCGCTCGCGCCAAGGTCGTGGCACTCATACCTGCCCCGGAATCGATGATCGATAACCGCAGGTAGCGCCCCGGGATCAGATTGGCTGGGTGGGACTTGCCGAGCACCACCTCCGTCACGGCGATGAAGGTCAAGGCGCCGCCATCCGGCATCGCGTCGCGCGCGTTGACCGCCAGGTTCACCAGCACGGTCTCCAGCTGCGCCTTGTCGGCCAGCAGCGCCGGCAGGCTCTCGTCCGCGCGGACCCGCATCGTGATCCCGGCACCGAGCGTATGCGCCAACATCTCGCACAGGCCCTCCAGGAGCGGCAAAGCCGCCACGGGCTCCGCCCGCAGCGCTCCGTGCCGCGCGAAGGCCAACAGCCGTCCCGTGATGGCAGCACCGCGCTTGGCCGCATCGGTCGCCATGCGAGCGAGCTTCCTCACATCTTCCGCGTTGCTCGACCTGCGCTGGATCAGGCCCAGGCCGCCGCTCACCGCCTGCAGCACGTTGTTGAAGTCATGCGCGACGCCACTCGCCAGCTGCCCTAGCGCCTCCATGCGCTGCGCCTGCGAGAGGCGCGCCTCGGCCTGCGATCGTTCACGTTCTTCCTCCCGCAGGCGCTCATAGGCGTCCTGCAGCTCCGCCGTTCGCTCCGCGACCCTGGTCTCCAGCGAGAGGTTCAGCGCCTCCAGCTGCGCTGCCGCCGACTCGCGCTCCGCGAGGTAGGCACGTACCTCATACTGCTTGCGGCGGGCACGCAGGGCCGCGCGCACCGCGCTGGTCAGGGCAGCGGCGCCGAGCGGGCGTTCGAGCAGCACCGCGTTTCCGATCTCACCGAACCACACCGGCGGCCGTGCTCCATGCTCCGTATTCCTACGTGGCGCCGCCAGCATGACGAACGGGAAGTCGGACCACGGCCGCTGGGCCGCTACCCAACGCGTCAGCACGCTGGCATCGCCGTCCAGCGCCTCCTCGGTGACCAGGGCAGCCCCGGCACCCTCTGTGGCGGCCTCCGTCAGCTGCACGAGGTCGGCGCACACCCGGCACACCAACCCGAGCCGAGTGAGTATGCCTGCCGCCACGCTCGCGTCACGGCCACGCGGTGCCAGGATCAGGACCCTGTGTTCCAAGACCGCGGTCCTGTCCATGCAGGTTTCAGCCGTCTTGCGGAGGTGCGGTAGACGCGGGACGCGCCGTCTCCATCAGGGCGGCTGCGCTGCCGCGGTAGGTCGGCGTGCCGCTCAGAACCCCATCGAAGTCGTTCAGGATGGCGCCGATGGTCACGCCGCTCGAGCCGAGCTTGAACTCCCGGATGGTGGGTTCGTGGTCCGAGGTTCGGGTCTTCACCACCGAGAGTCCCCGGCGCACCGAGCCGGCCGCCTCGAAGAAGCGCATGAGGATGATCGTGTCGCTGAGGTAGCTGAGGTCGACGTCCGAGCGCACATTACCGACCAGGCCGTGCTGGCCGAAGATGAGCAGCGTGACGACCTCATGCTGGCTCAGGTAGCTGAGCAGCTCATGCATTTGCAGGATCAGGTATCGCTCGTTCGGCATGGCATGCAGGTAGCCGTTGAGGCTGTCGATCAAGACAACCCGCACGTCGTCCGTCTCCACCGAGCGGCGGACGTAGTGGACGAACTCGCCGGGCGAGAGCTCGGCCGGTTCGATCTGCCGCACCTGAAGTTGCCCGGTCTCCAGGTAGGGCCGCAACTGCATCCCGAGGCTGGCCGAGCGCGTGAAGAAGGTGCCGAGCTCCTCGTCGAACATGAAGACGGCGACCCGGTCACCGCGCTCCAGGGCCGCGAGGGCGCAACGGGTGGCGGTGGAGGTCTTGCCCGTGCCGGTCGGCCCCATCACCAGCGTGTTGGTGCCGGGAACCAGGCCGCCTCCCAGCAGAGCGTCCAGCTCGGGGATGCCGGTGCCGACAGAGGGCGGCAAGGTCCTTATCTGATGTTCGGCGCTGACCAGGCGAGGATAGACGACAAGACCGCCCTTCTCGATGGTGTAGTCGTGGTGGCCGCCGTGGAACCGGACGCCGCGCATCTTCACGACGCTCACGAATCGCCGCTCCGCGCCGTAGTTGTTGCTGCTCAGCTCCAGGGCTACGACGCCGTGGGCAATGCTGTGCAATTGCAAGTCGCGTGGCTCGGCGGTCTGATCTTCGAGCAGCAGCACCGTGCTCCCGTGGCTCGTGAAGCGATGCTTCAAGGCAAGAACCTGTCTGCGATAGCGCAGCGGTGTCTGCGCCAGCAGGCGCAGCTCCGACAGGCTGTCGATGACAAGCCGTGCTGGCCGTTCCTGCTCGAATCGCTCCATGATGCGCCCGATCGTCTCACCGAGCTCGAACTCCGCCGGGTGTATGAGAGTTTGTTCCTGATCGGAGTGGACGCCGGCATCCGGCACGAGCTCGATGATGGAGAGGCCATCGAGCGACCAGCCGTGCGTCGCGGCCGAGACCTCCAGCTCATTAGCGGTCTCGGAGAGCGTGATATACATGCCGAGCTCGCCGAGGCGCCGGCCTTCCAGAAGGAACTGCAGCGCAAGCGTCGTCTTGCCGGTGCCGGGCATTCCCTCGAGCAGGTAGAGGCGGTCCCGCAACAGGCCGCCGGCAAGAACGGCATCGAGACCGGTGATTCCGATCCGGGCCAGGCCGAGGTCGGCAGGCGCACCTTCCGGCGTGTTGGTCATCCAGGACATCCCTCCGGATCCATCGAGCAACGGCGCCCTTGAACCTGCTCGTCATCGTAAGACATAAACCTGAAGCTGTCTTCAGACGCAGTCCCGTTATCAAGAAGGCAAGCAAAACTTACAGTTCCCTATCGTCTTCACAGGCTGGATATCTCAGTCGCGATCCGATCGAAGACCAATCGCAGTTTTGACCGTCAGGCCGGACTCAATCCACTGTGTTTTTAGCTGGTCTGTGCATCACGTCGATCGAGGACGGCCGGGTCTTGACGAGTGACGGCGACCCGGGTTCTGCGGGTTCTAGGCGCGTTCAGGCCTGGTCACCTGCATCACGACACCATGGACGACGACACGCGCGTGCTTCGAGAGCCGGACCGTCTCCGGCGAGCAGGTCCAGCCTACTCGATGCCACGCCGGCGGCGGACTCGCCGTGGCCGATCGCGCCGGGCCTCCCCCAGTGGAGCGGCTTCCGATGCCTTGGGCTCCGGCTGATGACGGACTTCGGGCCGGTCTGGATGTGGGAGTGTAGGAACGCGGTGCGATCGCCCGCGACGGGAACCATCCTGCGCTCACCAGCAGAGAACGAGACCGAGCTTCGTTGGGCTGGAAAGCTGAACTGTTGACAGGTGGGCATGGTGGCGTCCGGTAGGACTTGGTGATTAACCGCGCCCCGATGATCGCGCGAGCGCAGAGTGATGACGACGCCACCGTCAGCGTCGCGGTGCAGCTAGCGGCACCGGGGACGATGAAGAATTGCGAGAGGTCTTGGTTGCCTGTGCTCTGGCTGATAGGTGCCGACAGACATGACCGGATCTATCCTGCGCCTTTGAGCGCTACGCGCCGTCCAGCCCACGAGCCAAAGGTCGCTTTCCAGGGTTCCGTCGAGGTACGGGTCGCTTGACACCGGATCGCCGGCATCGGCGGCGCTCTCTCCCTCCATCCGCAAGAGGAAGGTCAGCAGGGTCAGATGTAGCAGATTGAGTGGCGCGCCCGGAGACTCGGCCATGAGAGATGCTCGCCTATGTCGGAACTGGCTACCGTGATCTGGCGTGTGACGCTGAGGACCAGCCGTCGCGTCTCCCAGGCGGGATGCGGTCGGCCGTCTCTGCGATGCCTGGCTAGCCTGCCGCGGCAACACTGCGTGCGATGTCACGCAGCAGGCTGATCGATACCAAGCTTACGACCGTGCTCTCCAATACCCCGGCGATTTCCTCCTTACACTCGATCACCCCATTGATCGCATCGACCACTTGGCTCTTGTGAAGAATTCTCTCCTCTATCAGGAGGAGAGACAGGCTCTCGCAAAGCAGTAGCGCTGCTTGGCCGTGAGGATCTGGTGTCGCTATCATAAATAAATATAGGCGATGTTTATCCGCCGTGTCAGTTAACTGGATCAAGTTTGCCTTTTCAGTAGATGGATCATGAGGAGAGCTGTCGCTCCGGCTGATCGATGGACGACACGCTCGGTGTGCCGGCTCGATGGACAGGTGCACGTCGAGAAAAGAGCACGAGCCTTCGAGGCGAACGCTACCGAGAGGGCTCGCCGAACGTCCCATCACGACCATGA
>CAXTOE010000003.1:13668-24120 GCA_964245685.1 uncultured Acetobacteraceae bacterium
CGCTAGGCTTTGAGGTAAACGTTCAGCGATGACACGCCTGCACGCCTAGCGGCGATGTGCCGGTGATTCCGATGTCGGTTCTCGATAAAGGAGCCTGTCAACAAGAAGCCAGCCGAAGAACCCGACAACACCGACAAGGCCCACCTTCCATAGGGGATCTGGATAGAGTGACATGATGCGGATGCCGCTTCCCCAGAGGAACATGATAAACGCGGTCGACGAGACGATTGCCCAGTGAACTGACCGGCTTCCGTCCATAAAGCGATCGAGGTTCGGGTCGATCCGCTTCGCAAGAAACCAGAGCGCGGAGGCGAGGAACGCCACGCCGACGATGAACAGGACCCAGGGCGACATGCCGGTTCCTTCGTTAAAACGACCGGTGTCACCAGTGGGGATGAAGGGCCGCATGACGATGTAGGCGATCAGTTCAGCCGGATTGATGACAACGAAGACGTAGAGCGCAAAAAACAGAAGCTTTTGCTGTCCAGACGTGAACCTCTGTAGAAAATGCAGGCTTACGACGACGAAGATCGTGTGCATCAGCAGCGGCATACCCCCGATGGCGGCTTCTGCCAGATTGCCGTTGGACGGGAACAGGCGATCGTATGGCACGCCTTCGTCCCAGCCCTGCATCGTGATCGGATTGCCTCAGACAACGCTGAACGGCGTGGACGTGTAGCCTAGAAGCCAAGCCGTAGTGCTGTGGGTGAACTCGTGCGCGATGACGACGAAAGTCTGGAGTACGAGATAGGCGAGGAGCATGAAGAGGACACCGTTCAGACGCTTCTTGATAGTTGAACCTGACATGGCGCGTTGGCTCTCCCAGTCGATACACCCTCGTAGCTCTCGCTGAAGCTCGAGAGGTTCGACTAATCGACCCACCTGAACGCGCTGTCGACGCCGTCAGCTTCCACGGTCCTCAGCGGCCCGGTGCGTTGCGATCCGCTACCAAAAAGTCTGGCCGGGATCGAGCCGTTACGAGCGGCGGCCGAACTGCATCCGCAGGAACCGCTTGATGGACGATCTGTAGCTTCTGCTTCGGCGTCCAGCGACGGCGGGTCCGAGAGTTGGTCAGCAGCTCGCTCGGCGGTGTCTGGTCCAGATGACCGGTAGAGAAGGGACTACAGCTCGATTTAGTTCCTTCTCTAGCCTCGACTGCAAGCCAGTCCGCGCCCGATGCCTTGGGCTTCGAGCCGCCCATGATCCGTGTGCGCCATGTCCGGAAGGTTCGCGGCGTCGGCCCATGCCGCTCACATCAATGCTTCTGAGAGTAGCGCGCTGCCTGAAAGGCTTCCACATGAGCGATCCGGACTGCTCCCGATCATCCACCGCACCGAGATCCGCCGTTATCGCCGCAGATCGAGCACAGGAAGATCGAGTTTGTCGGCATGTCGGCGTCGGAGGTCTACGATCGAACGCAGCCGGAAGCACCTGATTGCAGAGGTGATCTTTCAGGACAATCAGGCAGAGATTGCACAAAATCTCGTGCCGACGCACGGCTCAGGCTGCACGCTGACGACCAAACCGTTGTCGTCAACCGCATCTCCTGTAGTTCGCGGCAGCGACTCTCAACAGGCTGAAGCGGTGCTCGTCACGCCCTACGGAGATCATGGAGGTGTGAGAAGAGAGGAGGAGGCCGGTATCCCGTAGGAGCTCCCGCCAGCCAGAGACGATCAGAGCCGAGACTGAGGATAAGGATCTTGGAGACTTCAAATACCTACGCCCAGAGTCACGTGAACCTCACGCGAAGAAGCTTAGGCGCGAACGTGAGGAGAAAAAGGCGGCGCTTTCGCGAGCACCGCCAAGTTGAGAGGAAATGCCGTCATGGACGGGAGTAGCCAGTCAGTACTAGAACCTCCTTCCATAAACATGCTGACATGAGAATCCTCGTCGCAAGCTTACATGGATTGCGTTTTCATTCACTGGTGCGTGATCATCCGCGGCTTTTACTGCGGGCAACTTGTAAGAGCTTTATCAGGTCCATCTCGCTGCAGCGGCCAGCTTTCGGGAACGACTTCGCCGGCCGTTCAGACGAGACGGTGCTCGCCGTCGCCGCAGTCGTCCGGAGCATCACACACCCGCACGGCATCGCGACGCGCCGCTACACGCCAGATGCTCAGGAAGCTTTCGATGCTCCGCAGAGTGATGTCCTGCCCGCACTGACCTGCCTGCGGCTTCAGGAGGACATGGACGAGGCCGGAGCTTGATCCTTCGACCAGCCTTGTCTAACGCGTCCTAGACGTTTTGAACTCGGATGAGTCATCAGCTGCGTCAGGATCTTCCTCTCTCCTCCGCTTGAGCTCGAGCCTGTCGAAATAACTCGCTACTTCGTCCGAAGCCCCTCCGAAGTTCAAATAGTCCTTGTCGAAAGCTGCAAGGTTCTGCAGCGCAGGTATATCCAGTAGTCCGAGCACTCTGCGCTCCAACGTGATAAGCCGGTGCTGCTTGAATTCCCTGAGCACGCGGTTGACGTGGACCGGTGTCAGGCCCAGCGCGTCGCCGAGTTCGGTCTGCGTCAGCGGCAGACGAAACACGTCCCCGTCCGTCAGGTCGACCGCCGCATGCCGCCAGAGCAGCTCGCACAGCAGGTAGGCGATGCGGCCACGCGCGTCGCGGCGCCCGAGGGCGACGATGCGCTCGCGCAGCATCGCCTCTTCCTGCAGTGAACTCCACCACAGGGCGGCCGAGACGCGCGGCCGCTGGGAAAATACCTCCATCATGCTCTCGCGGGAGATCGGCGCTACCACGACCGGCGTGAGCGTGCCGATCGAGTGGTCCATCGCCCTGAGCAGGAAGACGTGCAGGTCGCACAGGTCGCCAGGTATGAGGAACGTCATGATCTGACGCCCGCCGTTCGGCAACAGACGATAGCGCACCGCCATGCCCTGCTTCAGCAGGAGAACAGACTTCGGTGCCAAGCCTTCGGTGGCGATGTCGACATCGGCTCCGAAGCGATGTTCAGGTTCAGCCAGACGTTCGAGAACCCGACAGTCCGAGGGCGAGAGAGGCACGAAGTGCGAGAGTTTTCTGGTGAGCGGATTAAACCTGGGTTCTTCTTCGCGTCGAGGATGACCGCGACCTGCCTCTGGATGGGGCATGCTCTTTCTCCGGCGAGTTATGCCAGCCCGTGGCAGAACTCGCTGCGATCAATGCTAAGGTTGGTGTGGATCAGCCGTCCCTCCCGGTCAGTCGGCCACCGTAGGCAGGTTCAGGGAGCAGGACCTGCGTGTCACTGGTAACCGGCAGCGGCTTGCTCCCTCCCACCGGGAGACGCGTCACGACCGATCCGGTAGGGATGCATCGCGATGAGGCCGACTGGCACACGTGACGCGTCCGAGGCCGCCGACGACCACGAAAACGAGGAGTGGCAGGCGAAAGTCTGCCCGTCCGATTAGGCCTTCAGCGCAGTCGCTGAAGCATCGCTCGAAGGTCCTGCTACGGACGCAGCGGTGGTTCGCTATCGCTGCTTCCGGACGCTCCGTAGAGCCAATCCAAATCCGGCTCTGCCGATCACCCTGGCCGCCTGAGTAAGCGACAAGGTGATGGTAGGTCGTCGAGCGACGCCAAGTCTGCCACGATCTATGACGAAGCCATCGTCGTCAGATAGTCCGGGTTACGTTACGCAAGAGCGCTGATCAACGTCTTGATCAGCACGACCTGATACCCTTGCTGAAGCTTGCGACGCGACCCAGTCTGCATCCGGCCGAACGCGACGGTATCGAGAAGGTGATCTGCGCCAGCATGGTGCACTAACACCGTATAGGAGGACGTCCTGATCCATGCATAGGCAGCCTTCGGCAAGCAACTGCCCGTGACCGCACGAACCAGAACATCGGCCCTCGATTTCGAGATATCGTCGTCAGACGCTCCGGCCAGGAACCAGCCAGTCAGCGACTGCGCTCAGGCGTCGTGACGACCGATCACCCGCTTCGAGCGACAACCGCTACTGCCAGAGGCGGAACAACCAACAAAAACATGCACAAGACGATGAGCATGACGATCTCCTCCACGCCGCTGGTGACGAGGATACCCGCGCCCCATCGGAAATAAGTTCATCTGGGGTGTCTGGTTGCAGCCGAGGGAAATTTTTTCGGAGACCATCGTCGCTCTCAGCAAGCCCTAGGATTAGAAGATTTGTTGATGAGGTAGCGCCGGCTCGAATGAAGGCAACGGTGGAATAAGTCGTCGGCATCGGCAGAAGCATTGATCGCTCCTGTTCCGCCTGCAGAGTAAAAATCGTTGGTCAGAACGAAGTATACCGATCCATCCTCGGGCCGATATCGGCTTCTCGAACAGCTCCGACTTCAATCTGCCCGGTCGAGACGGACGTTGCGCAGATAGTCGAGACTTCGCCGCTCGGCAGCCGAGGGCCAATATCATTGCTTGGCGAATGCGGCTGCGACACATGCCGTGTCGCGGAACGGTGGGATCCGAGAGCCGATTTGCCACCATGTTCCGGCAATCTTGATCGGATCGCTCCAGCGCGGTGGCAGTCGGCTCCATCCCGTGCAGACTGCAGGTCTTTATCAACATCCGGGCGACCAGCCATCGGGCCGCATCGCCGCCGCCGGCCGCGAACGGCGCGTTTCTCGCGGCCGAGCATCGCGGCTGGCGCGGCCTTGAGGATCACGTGCTTTCGGCAGCTTCCGCGGCTTCGAGCATGGCCCAGTAGACCTGGCTGTTGTCGTAGGCCCGGTCGAACACGGGCTTGAGGCGGGCATAGGTGTCGGCCCAGCGCGGGTTGGGCCGCACCTCGCCGGTAAAGCGCACCAGCCGGGACACGACGGCGGGCAGGTCGGGATAGAGCCCGACGCCGGTGCCGGCCAGCATCGCGCAGCCGAGCACGCCGCACTCCTCCGCCGCGGTGGTCAGGATCGGGCAGCCATAGAGGCTGGCCTTGATCTCCAGCCACAACGTCGTCTTGGCGCCGCCGCCGGCGGCCACCATGCGGTCCAGCCGGTTGCCGGCCGCCTCCATGATCGCGAGGTTGCGTGCGGCGGCGAAGGCGACCCCTTCCATCACCGCGCGATGCAGCTCTGCGGTGCCGTGCGCGCTGGTCAGGCCGATGAACTGCGCCCGCGAGTTGGTGCGATCGCCGAGGCGCTCGCCGTTGAGGTAAGGCAGGAACAGCAGCATGCCGGCTCCCGCCGGCGCGTCCGCGGCCAGAACGACGAAGCGGTCGTAGCCGTAGCCCTTCTCATGGAAGGCGCGCCGCGCCCAGCGCATCGCGTCGCCTCCGGCATCGAGGATGGTAAAGGCCGACCAGTTCGGCAGTGCGCCACGCACATTGCTGATGATCGGATCCAGCACCGGCGCCGCGGTGCACAGGGTCAGCAGGGTCGAGGTGCCGGTCACGTCGGAGGCGAGACCGGGTGCTGTGACGCCGGATCCCAGCAGGGCCGCCGGATAGTCGCTGATGCCGACCACCACGGGGACGCCTTCCGGCAGCCCGGTCTCCGTCGCCGCCCGCGGCGATACTCCTGCCAGGACCTCGTGCGGCTCGCGGATCGGCGGCAGCAGGCTCGGGTCGATGCCGAGACGCTGCGCCAGCGCGTCGCTCCAGCCGCCACGCTGCACGTCGAACAGGTAGGTGCAGGACGCTTCCGGCGCGTCGATGGCCACCGCGCCGGTCAGCTTGAAGTTGATCCAGTCCTTCGGGCTCAGGACGCCCACCGTCCGCGCATATGCCACGGGGCGATGCGCCTTCAGCCATTGCAGCTTGAAGCCCCACCACGCCACCGAGGGCGGGTTTCCGGCCACCGGCAGCAGCGCCTGCCAGGGCTGCTCGCGCGTGAAGCGATCGAGCTCCACGCGGTTGCGCTTGTCGTTCCACAGCGGCACCGCCTCCAGCGCCGGCCGGCCGTCGGCATCCACCAGCACGGTGGCGTGCATCTGCCCGCAGGCGCCAATCGCGGCCAGACGGGCGGCAGCACCCGGCAGCGTGTCGAGCACGCGTCTGATCACGGCGACGGCACCCGCCCACCAGTCGTCGGGTCGCTGCTCCGACCAGCCGTATTGCGGCACGATCTGCTCGTGCTCCTCGGCGGCGAAGGCGAGCGTCTCGCCGGACGCGGTCAGCAGGGCGGCGCGGACGCTGCCGGTGCCGACGTCGATCGCCAGCAGCAGGTCCCGCTCCACCGGCATCGCCATCAGGCCCGGCGCGGCCAGAATGACGATTGCAGCAGCACCGCGACCAGGATGATGACCCCCTTGACCACCTCCTGATGATAGCCCGGCACGTTCAGCAGGTTCATGATGTTGCCGATCACGCCCAGCGTCAGCACGCCGATCAGGGTGTTGAGCGCGGTGCCGCGGCCGCCCATCAGGCTGGCGCCGCCGATCACCACCGCCGCAATCACGTCCAGCTCCATGCCGATGCCGACCACCGGGGAGCCGACGCCGGAGCGGGCGGTGATGACGATGCCGCCCAGGGCGGACAGCACCCCGGAGACGACGTAGACCGAGAAGATACGCGGCATCACCCGCACGCCGGACAGCCGTACCGCCTCGCTGTTGGAGCCGATCGCGACGATCAGTCGGCCATAGGCGGTGAGGCGCAGCACGAAGGCGGTCGCAGCGAACACCAGCAGCATCAGCAGCACCGGCAAGGGGATGCCGAGCAGGCTGCCGCGATTGAACCCGCCATCGAGCCAGGCGCCGTTGTCGCCGATGAAGATCGGATGGCCTTCGGAGACGATCAGCGCGGTGCCGCGGGCGATGGTCATCACCGCCAGCGTGACCACGAAGGCGGGCATGCGTCGCACCGCGACGAAGTAGCCGGCAAGCACGCCGAGCGCGCCGCCGGCGGCGAGGCTGAGCGGGATCGCGCTCCACAGCGACATGGACGTGAGCAGCGACGCGCACAGGATGCTGCCGAGGGCGGCGACCGAACCCACCGACAGGTCGATGCCGCCGGTCAGGATCACCAGCAGCATGCCCATCGAGATCACGCCGGTGCTGGCCACCTGGCGCAGCACGTTCTCAATGTTGCGGCCGCTGAGGAAGCTGGTCGAGATGAAGCTCGCGACCAGCACCAGCACCACGAAGATCGCGATCGTGCTGGTGCTGGCGGCGAAGGATCTGGCGTCGAAGCGCCGCGCCTCGCCGCCGCCGGCGCGTCCCGCCGTCTGCACCACCGCCATTCAGGCCTCCCTCGATTGGGCACCGACATGGGCCGCGCTGCGCAGGGCGAGCTGTATGATGCGCGCCTCGGAGAATGCGTCGCGCGACGACAGGTCGCCGCTGATCCGGCCGCCGCTCATCACCAGGATGCGGTCGGACGCGCCGATCACCTCGATCAGGTCCGACGAGATGACGATGACGCCGAGGCCGTTCGCCGCCAGCGTCTCGATCAGCTGGTAGATCTCTGCGCGCGCGCCGACATCGACGCCGCGCGTCGGCTCATCCAGGATGATGATCCTGCAGCCGGCATCGAGCCACTTCGCCAGCACCACCTTCTGCTGGTTGCCGCCGGACAGGCTGCTGACCGCGAGGTCGAGGTTGCGGGCGCGGATCGTCGTGCGCCGCGCCACGTCGTCGACCGAGACGCGTTCGGCCGCGCGACGGATCACCCCGAACCAGTTGGTGAAGCGCTGCAGGCAGGTGAAGGTCACGTTCTGCCGGATCGGCAGGGCCAGCACCAAGCCCTGGGACTTCCTGTCCTCCGGCACCAGGCCAATCCCCGCCGCGACGCCCTGCCTGGGTGTGCGGATCGAGACCCGCCGCCCGGAGACGCTGACCGTGCCCGCCTCGATCCCGCCCGCGCCGAAGATCGCGCGCGCGAGCTCGGTGCGTCCGCTGCCGATCAGGCCGGCAATCCCCAGCACCTCGCCGGCGTGCAGGGTGAACGAGACGTCCTTGACCAGGTTGGCGGCGGACAGGTTCTCGACGCGCAGCAGCTCCTCGCCCTTGGTGCGGTCCACCTTCGGGAACAGCTGCGACGTCTCGCGCCCGACCATGAGCGAGATCAGCCTGTGCTCGTCCATGCCCGCGGCGGCATAGGTGCCGACGGTTCGCCCGTCCTTGAGCACGGTGATCTGGTCGGCGATCCGGAAGATCTCGTCGAGGCGGTGGGAGATGTAGACCACGCTGACGCCGCGTCGCGACAGGCCACGCACCACCTCGAGCAGCCGCTCCACCTCCGGCGGCGCCAGCACCGCGGTCGGCTCGTCGAGGATCAGGATGCGGACCTGGCGCGACATCGCCTTGGCGATCTCGACCGCCTGCCGGAAGGCGAGCGGAAGGTCTCCGACCACGGCACCCGGATCGATCGAGAAGCCGAGCTCGTCGAGCAGGACCCGCGCCCGGGCACGCAGCTGCCGCGCATTCACCAGGCCGGGCAGTTCGCCCAGGAAGATGTTCTCGGCCACCGTCAGCTCGGTGGCCAGGGCCAGCTCCTGGTAGATGATGCCGATGCCGAGCGCGCGGGACGCGTGCGGCGAGGATATCGTCACGCGGTCGCCGCCGATGCGGATCTCGCCGCTGGTCGCCTGATGCGCGCCGGCGAGGATCTTCATCAGCGTCGACTTGCCCGCACCGTTCTCGCCGAGCAGCGCGTGCACCTCGCCGGCGCGCACCGCGAACGACACGTCGTCGAGCGCCCTGATGCCGCCGAACAGCTTGGAGATCCCCGTCATCTCGACGCTGGCCGGACCGAGGCCGCGCGTTGCGCCCTCGGCATCCGGCAGGATCGCGTGCTGGCCCGACATCGCGGGGTCCGGGATCAGAACACTGCGTCGGGCTTGTAGTACTGCGCGGCGTTCGCCTTGGTGATCGCGACCGGCGGCGTGTAGGTGATTTTCGGCGTACCGGCAGGGACCTGATGAGTCGCCGCCTTCACCGCGAGATCGACCGCCATCTTGCCGATGATCGCGGGGTTGTTCATTCCGGTGGCGCCGTACTTGCCGTCCTCGATCAGCTTCACCGCTTCCTTCTGGCCGTCGGCCGCGGCGAAGATCAGGATGTTCTTGTCTGCCTTGCCGGCATCCTGGATCGCGCGCATCGCACCCAGCGCCATGCTGTCGTTCTCCGCCAGCACCGCGTTGATGTCGGGATGCGCGGTGAGCAGGTCCTCCATCGCCTTGACGCCGCCCTCCTGAGTCCAGCCGCCCCAGCCCTGGCCGACCACGGTGAAGCCGGCACGGCCGAGCTGTCGCAGCTGCGCCTCGATGATGCCTTCCATGACGCCGTCGCGCCGCGCCTCGCCGACCACGTTGCCCTGGTCGCCGCTGAGCACGGCGAGGTGCAGATCCTTGCCCTTCACCTGGTTGATCAGCCAGTCGCCGATCAGGCGGCCATTCTCGGCGTTGTTGGACTGGATCGTGGTCAGCACCGGCGCCGACGGGTCGATCGAGCTGTCCACGATGATCACCGGGACATGCGCCGCCGCGGCATCGCGGGTGACCCCGACCAGACCCTTGGCGTCCTTGGGATCCATGATCAGCACGTCGATGTTCTGCGACAGCATGTCGCCGACGTCGGAGATCTGCTTGAGCATGTCGTTGTTGGCGTCGGCGGTGACGACCTGCGCGCCCAGCACCTTGGCTTCCTTGAGCACCGCGACCTGCAGCGCCGCGTAATACGGCGCGTTCTGGGTCAGCATCGACAGGCCGATCTTGATCGTCTTCGCCTGCGCCGCCGGAGCCGCCGCGAGCGCCACGCCGCCTGCCAGGGCGGCCGCTGCAAGGATGGTTCTCATGGATCTCGTTCTCCCTGGGGCAGTGCCGGACCGACTCCGTAGCGTTGCCTCCTTATTCGGTAGCACTACGACATTCATGTCGCCCCGCACAAGCGGAGAACGTGATGCTGCGCTGCAAAAGACGCCAAAAAGCTTGCTCACGCGGAAAAGTCGGTAGTATTGCTACTTAAGCAGATCGCGTCTCCTACGCGCCAGAGGCCCTTCATGTCCGTGTCCCTGCCCGTCTCCGTCCTCATCTCGCCAGCCGGGGAGATGTCGGGGCGCACCCGACGCTACGAGAAGCGCTACGGCGAACTCGCCGGACTGTTCGCCGACGAGGCCGCCTTCGCAGGGATCGCCCGCGCCCGTGGCGCCGAGGTCGCCTATCAGGTCGACGAGTTCCGGCCTTCGGAGCGGGCCGGCGACATGATCTTCGGCACCAGCACGCTGCAGCCGGGCCGGGTCGGCGAGGAGTTCCTCTTCACCCGCGGCCATATCCACGCCGTCGGCGACCGGCCGGAGATCTATCTCTGCCAGTCCGGACATGGCGTGATGCTGATGGAACTCGCCGACGGCACCGTGCGCGCCGAGGAGATGACGCCGAACAGCCTGGTCTACGTGGCGCCGCACTGGATCCACCGCAGCGTCAACGTCGGCGGCACGCCCCTGGTCACGCTGTTCTGCTATCCGGCCGACGCCGGCCAGGACTACGAGATCATCGCCCGCAGCGGCGGCATGCGCGACCTGATCGTCGATGACGGCGAAGGCGGCTGGAG
>CAXTOE010000004.1:0-16088 GCA_964245685.1 uncultured Acetobacteraceae bacterium
ACCTGGTGCAGCTCTATACCGGCTTCGTGACGCACGGGCCGCAGCTGGTGCGCCGCCTGCTCGCCGAGCTGTCGTCGCTGCTGCGGGCGCAGGGTCTGCACCGTCTCGCCGACGCCAGGGGAACGGCGCTGTGACCGCGGACGCGATGCGGCCGCTCGACGGCTTCGCGGCACTCGCCGACGCCTACGACGGCTTCATCGTCGATCTCTGGGGGGTCGTGCATGACGGCGTCTCCCCCTATCCGGGCGCGCTCGACTGCCTGCAGCGGCTGCGCCGGGCCGGCCGGCGCGTGGTGCTGCTGTCGAACGCGCCGCGACGGACGCACCTGGTGCAGGAGGGCCTGCGCGCGATGGGCATCGACGACGCGCTCTACGGCGGGATCCTGACCAGCGGCGAGGCGACCCGCGAGGCGCTGCGGCAGCGGCAGGATCCGTGGTTCGCCGGCCTCGGCCGCCGGATGCTGCATCTCGGGCCGCCGAAGGACGCCACCCTGTTCGAGGGGCTCGCGCTCGACGTCGTCGAGGATCCGGAGGCGGCCGACTTCCTGCTCAATACCGGGCCCGACGACGAGGCGGCGGAGGCCGGTGCCGATCCCTACCTGCCGCTGCTGCGTCGCTGCGCCGCGCGCGGCCTGCCGATGCTGTGCGCCAATCCCGACCTTGAGATCGTGCGCGGCGGCCGGCGCATCCTCTGCGCCGGCACGCTGGCGCGCTTCTACGAGCAGTTCGGCGGCCGCGTGCGCTCGATCGGCAAGCCGCCCCCGGAGGTGTACCGTATCGTCCGCTCGATGCTCGACCTGCCGTCCGACCGCATCCTCGCGGTGGGCGACGCGCTCGCCACCGACATCGCCGGCGCCGCCGCGGCGGGGTTGCCGTCCTGCTGGGTGCTCGGCGGCATCCACGCCGAGATGATCGGCGACGATGCCGCGCTGGCGCGGGCCGAGGCGGCGGCCGCGGGTCTGGCTCCGGTCGCGTCGATCCCCGCCTTCCGCTGGTAGTCCGGCGCGTTCAGCAGGCGCGCCGCACCAGCTTCAGGCGATCCTGCTTGCTGTCGAAATGCGCCGACAGGCTGGGTGGCAGCAGATGGCCGAGGCCGGAATGGTCGAGCACGCTCGAGACCGGCCCCGCGGCCGAGCTGGCGTCGACCGGCTGCCACTGCTTGACCCCGCCGCCGCAGCCATGGTCGGCGGCGCCGCTCCAGCCATAGGCATCGACCACCGCGAGATCGCCCACCGGCACCTGGCTGCGACGGACGTTCACCTCGACGTGGCGGGCGATCTCCGGATGGTCGGCGAGCAGGATGGTAGCCGCGTCGTGCAGCTCCGGCGAGATATGCACCGGCTGATCGCGCGAGGCGAAGCGCTGCAGCGCCGGCATCAGGTGGGCGGGCGACGGCTCCAGCAGCATGACCAGCAGCGTCGGCACCGCGAGCAGCGCCGCGGCGGGGATCAGCAGCGTCGGGCGGAGCCGCGACAGCAGCAGCCCCGCCAGCGGCATCGCCAGCGCGATGCTGACGGTGAAGTACCGGGTGTCGGGCGCGATCGCCAGCACGAAGGTGTTGAGCAGGTACTGCAGCAGCAGGCCGGTGCCGGCGAACAGCGCGTAGTCGCGGCCGCGGCCGGGCAGCCGCCACGCGACCAGTCCGCCGAGCACGCACAGCGATGGCGTCAGCAGCAGTCCCGGGCTGGTGAAGACGCGCAGCAGCGGCGTGATCGCCCAGGGCACGTGGATCAGCGACGGCACGTTCCACCGCGACTCCAGGTCCCAGTTGAACAGCGGCGAGCCCCCGGTATAGGTGCCGCCGCGCAGATGGGCGCTGGCGATCAGCACGTGCCGGCTGTCGATCTGCAGCCGCTCCAGCGGATGGCCGGTCAACCGCAGGTAGAACAGCGACTCCAGCAGCACCGGAGTCGCGTAGCCGGCCGCCAGCAGCAGCACGCTGCCCACGATGCGCCGCGGCTGCGTGCGGTCGGACAGCGCGATCAGCACGCTGAGCGCCACCGGCATCGCCAGCGCGGTCTGCCGCACCAGGATGCCGCAGCCGCCGCACAGGCCGGCGGCGAGCAGCAGCCCCGCCCGGCCGCGCAGGCCCGGCTTCGGCAGCGCCGACAGCACCAGCGTGGTGGCGCCGGCGGCGCACATCGCCTCCATCACCTCCGGGTAGGAGGTCGTCGGCATGCGCACGAACAGCGGCGTCGTGACCACGATCAGCGCGGCGCAGAAGGCGGTGACGCCGCCATAGACCTGGTCGGCGATGCGCCAGAGCAGCAGCAGCAGCAGGGTGAAGAGGATCGTGTTCGGCACCGTGAGCGCCAACACCGTCAGCCCGAACAGTCGCATGCTCGCGGCCAGGGTGAGCACGTAGGGCAGGCGGGTTCCCCAATGGTTGGCGGGCACGTGCACGCCGCGGGCCAACCAGCTCTGCGCCGCCTGCACGTAGTGCAGATCGTCCCAGCCGGCGAACCCGGCGGGCAGGGCGAGGCTGATGCAGATCGCGGCACCGGCGAGCAGGAGCAGGCCGGCGGGCGGCATCCGCGTGCCATCCTGCCCGGACAGCGTGCGTTGAACCGAGAAGAAGATGCTGGATGAAGACATTCAGACCCTATTAAATTCAGCTATCCGGACAGGTTATCCAAGTCGGCGAAGTCGTGAACCTACCCGCCCTTGATCAAAAAAGAGATATAGACCCTTTTCGTGGCTGTTTGACAGTGTGCGCTTCGCCTATCACAGTCATTTCCCGTCAAACGTGCAGCGCGCGGCGTAATTATTTCAGTGAAGGCTTCGAGACGATGCATATCGCGGTGCTGATCCCTTGCTATAACGAAGAGATAACCATTTCGAAGGTGATCCGTGACTTCCGGATGCACCTGCCGAACGCGATCATCCACGTCTACGACAACAATTCGGATGACAATACTGCGTCGATGGCGCGCGCCGCCGGCGCGGTGGTCCGCCGCGAGATGCTGCGCGGCAAGGGCTACGTGGTCCGGCGCATGTTCGCCGACATCGAGGCGGACATCTACGTGCTGGTCGATGGCGACGACACCTACGACGCGTGCGACGTGTCGCGCATGGTCAAGCTGCTGGTCGACGAGCAGCTCGACATGGTCAACGGCGCCCGCATCACCGAGATCAAGGCCGCCTACCGCCCCGGCCACAAGTTCGGCAACGTCATGCTCACCGGCATGGTGCGCTACATCTTCGGCAACCGCGTCAGCGACATGCTGTCCGGCTACCGCGTGTTCTCGCGCCGTTTCGTCAAGTCGTTCCCGGCGCTGTCGTCGGGCTTCGAGACCGAGACCGAGTTCACGGTGCACGCACTCGAGCTCGGCATGCCGGTCGGCGAGCTCAGCACCGCCTACCGCGATCGTCCCGCCGGTTCCGCCTCCAAGCTGCGCACCTACACCGACGGCGTGCGCATCCTGCGCACCATCCTCACGCTGGTGAAGCAGGAGCGGCCACTGCAGTTCTTCTCCCTGATCGGGCTCGCGCTGCTGATCGCGGGGCTACTGCTCGGCATGCCGGTGGTGTTCGAGTTCCTGCGCACCAGGCTGGTGCCGCGGCTGCCCAGCGCGGTGCTCGCCACCGGGCTGGTCATGCTGTCGTTCCTCTCCTTCGTCTGCGGCCTGGTGCTGGATTCCGTCGCCCGCGGGCGCAAGGAGGTCAAGCGGCTGGCCTACCTGGCGATCCCGGCGGTGGCCTCGCACGCCTCGCAGATGAGGAGGGTGAGCTAGGCTCTCCGGCGGCCGCCGTCCCGGTCCGGATCAGGCATGCCCGATCCGGCTGGACAGGCGGATCGGATCGATGTTGAGCGACCCCAGGGCCCGCCGCCACTTGCTCTCGTGATCGGCGCCGAACAGGATCTTGTCTCTCGAGGGCGCCGACAGCCACGCGTTCTGCTGCATGTCCTCCTCCAGCTGGCCCGGCGCCCAGGTGGCGTGACCGAGTGCGAGCAGCGCGTGCCGCGGCCCGGATCCGTCGGCGATCACCTTGAGCACGTCCAGGCTCGCGGTCAGCACGATGTCCTCGTCGACCGCGAGGCTGCCGTCGCCGGTCCAGTCCGCGCTGTGCAGCACGAAGCCGCGCGAGTTCTCCACCGGGCCGCCCGCGCACAGCGTGATGCGTCGGCGCGGCGGGGTCGGCGCGACGCCGAGCTGCTCCAGCAATTCGTCGAAGCCCGGCTGGCTCAGGCGGCGGTTGACCACCAGCCCCATGGCGCCGTCCTCCGTCGAGTGCGCGCACAGGAACACCACCGCCTGCGCGAACGGAGAGGACACCAGGGCCGGCATCGCGATCAGCAGCCGGCCGGTGAGGCCGGCATCGAGGTCGGGTTGCAAGGAGAACATGCCACCAGATGTGGCAGAACCGAGCGGACGCGCAAGCGCATCGTGCCGACGTCGCGGTTTTGGTACGACCCGGCCACTCGCCTCGCCGACGTCGCCCCACCGTCGCCGCCCGAACAACCGCTCCGCCGTCCTGGCGTTGAGACGCAAACCAGCTCGAGGACGCGAAGATGCCCACGCCCAGCCATACCGTCCTGGTGACCGGCGCCAGCTCCGGCTTCGGCCGGGCGATCGCCGAGCGCTTCGTGCGCGACGGACATCGCGTCATCGCCACCGCCCGGCGCGAGGACCGCCTGCGCACGCTCGCCGACGCGTCGGGGCCGGCGCTGCTGCCGCTCCGACTGGACGTGGATGATGCGGCCGCGGTCGCCGCACTGCCCGACTGCCTGCCGCCGGGCTGGCGCGAGGTCGACGTGCTGATCGCCAATGCCGGCCTGGCGCTGGGTCTGGGTCCGGCGTACGAGGCCCGCCTGGCCGACTGGGAGCGGATGGTCGCGACCAACGTCGGCGGCGTGTTCCGCACGGTGCACGCGCTGCTGCCCGGCATGGTCGCGCGCGACCGCGGCCACGTCGTGACCATCGGCAGCATCGCCGGGGACTACCCCTATCCGGGCGGCAACGTCTACGGCGCGACCAAGGCCTTCGTGCGTCAGCTGGTGATGAACCTGAAGGCCGACCTGGTCGGGCGCAACGTGCGCGTCACCGACATCGAGCCGGGCCTGTGCGGCGGCAGCAGCGAGTTCAGCGAGGTGCGCTTCGGCGATGCCGCGCGCGCCGCCAAGCTGTACGAGGGCACGGTGCCGCTGACCCCGGAGGACATCGCCGAGAGCGTGGCCTGGGTGGTCGGGTTGCCGCCGCACATGAACGTCAACCGGATCGAGCTGATGCCCACCTGCCAGGCGCCGAGCGCGCTCGCCATCCGGCGCGATGCTCCGGCGGACGCCTGACCCGGTGCCCGACAAGCTGCGACGCGCCCTGGTCGGCCGCTACCGGATCGCCGACGGCCGCAAGTTCCGCCTCGCCGACGCCGATCCCGACGATACCGGCAAGATCGGCAGGGAGGAGGGCGTCGAGCGCCTCGCCGCCGGTGTGGCCCGCCTCGCGTCGCTGCAGGGCGAGCTGTACGCGAACGCGCGGTGGGCGGTGCTGGCGGTGTTGCAGGCGATGGATTGCGGCGGCAAGGACGGCACCATCCGTCACGTCATGTCCGGCGTGAACCCGCAGGGGGTGGACGTCACCTCGTTCAAGCAGCCCGGCCCGGTGGAGCTGGCGCACGACTACCTCCGGCGCGTGCACCTGGCGCTGCCGCAGCGCGGCCATATCGGGATCTTCAACCGCAGCCACTACGAGGAGGTGCTGGTCACGCGGGTGCATCCCGAGGTGCTGGAAGCCCAGCATCTGCCGCCGGAACTGGGTCCGCAGGGAGGGTCGTCCGCGCAGCAGCATTTCTGGCGGCACCGCTACAAGGACATCCGCAGCTTCGAGCGCTACATCGCGCGCCAGGGGATCGTGCCGCTGAAGTTCTTCCTGCACATCTCGCGCGACGAGCAGCGCAAGCGCCTGCTGGCGCGTCTCGACGACAGCTCCAAGCACTGGAAGTTCTCGGCCGGAGATCTCAAGGAGCGCGCCCTCTGGGAGCGGTACCAGGACGCCTACGAGGAGGCGATCATCGAGACCGCGCGGCCGGAGGCGCCGTGGTTCGTGGTGCCCGCTAACACCAAGTGGTTCGCCCACCTGGTCGTGGTCGAGGCCATCATCGACGCGATCGAGCGGCTGTCGCTGCCGCCTCCGACCGCCGACGAGGCGGTGCTGGCCGAGGCGCGACGTCAGCTCGAGCAGGAGCCTTAGAGAGAGCCCAGGTCCGCGTCACGGTGCGGTGGGCCCCGCCAGGCTGCCGTGGCGGCTTGCGAAGGCGCGGGTGAACTCCGCGCCGAACAGGAAGATCTGCGCCGAGTAGTAGACCCACAGCAGGACGATCACCAGCGCGCCCGCGGCACCGTAGGAGGATGCCACCTGGCTGCTGCCGATATAGATGCCGATCACCGTCTTGCCGACGGTGAACAGGAAGGCGGTCGCGAGCGCGCCGATCCAGACGTCGTACCACTCGATCGACCGGTCGGGCAGCACCTTGTAGATGGCCGCGAACAGCACCGTGATCATGCAGAACGAGAGCAGGAAGTTGACCAGACGCAGCAGCAGCCGGACGTCGGGCAGCACCCGCTGCAGCACGTCGCCGAGGGCCGTGATGCCGGCGCTGGCGGCGAGCGAGACCATCAGAAGGAAGCCGAGCGTCGCGACCAACCCGAGGCTCGCGGCGCGCGCGCGCACCAGGCGGGACACCCTCGAGCTCGCCGGGTCGGGCTTCACCTTCCAGATCACGTTGAGCGCGGTCTGCATCTCGCCGAACACGCCGGTGGCGGTGACCAGCAGGGTGCCGATGCCCAGCACGGTCGCCAGCACGCCGCTGTCCTTGCTGCGGGCCGAGGCGATCATGGCCTGCACCGCCTCGGCGCCGTCATGGCCCATCATGCCCTGCAGCTCGCCCGCGATCGCCCCGCGCGCCGCTTCCGCGCCATAGACGAGGCCCGCCATGGCGATGACGATCACCAGCACGGGCGCGATCGAGAAGATCGTGTAGTAGGCGATGGCAGCACCCCGCGAGAGTGCGTCGTCCTCGATGTAGCCGTTCACGCTATTCTTGAGCAGCACCCAGGTCGCTCGCAGCATGCCGGCTCCTCGTCGCATCGCTCAGAGCGGGCAACGGTATCGCCGGCACCGGGTTGCCGACGGGCGACGGCGTGCCGCATGAGGCTTACCTCGAGCATCGGAACGTCGTAGCCTGCCGCGACGACACCTCACGTCAGGTGAAGGAACCGCGCCATGACAGCCGTATCTTCCGCTCGCCGGCCGCTGCTTCTCGCCATCGTGCCGGCGATTGTACTGGGTACGAGCCTCGCCCTGCCGCCGCGGGCGGGGCTCGCACAGACTCCGGACAGCGCCGCGGGAACCGGTCCCAGCCGGGCGGTGTCGATACCGCCCAACACGGACCCGATCAACCAGCCCGGCGCGATGCGCCGCGCCTACACGCACCGCTCGACGAAGACGACGGCGCGGCATCGCGCGGCGCCGCAGCCGCAGGCGAACACCGCGCCGCACTGAACCGGGCGGCTCCTCGCGAAGCCTGCCGGCCAGGCAGCTACTGGGCGGTCTCCGACTCTCGCTCCGAGCCGCCCTCGTCGCCGTCGCTCTCGCTCGGCGTCCCGCTCGCTGCCGCCTCGACATAGTCGAAGGCGAGCTTGCCGTCGCGCAGGCTCACCTTGACCGCGCCGCCCTTGACCAGCCTCCCGAACAGCAGCTCCTCGGCCAGCGGCTTCTTGATGTGCTCCTGGATCACGCGGGCCAGCGGCCGGGCGCCGTACAGCCGGTCGTAGCCGCGCTCCGCCAGCCACTCCTTGGCCGCCGAGGACAGCTCGATGGTGACGTTGCGGTCGGCGAGCTGCGCCTCGAGCTGGAGGACGAACTTCTCGACGACCTGTGCCACGATCTCGGGCGTGAGGCCGGCGAAGGCGATGGTCGCGTCGAGCCGGTTGCGGAACTCCGGCGTGAACATGCGCTTGATCGCCTCCTCGTCCTCGCCCGAGCGGCTGTCACGGCCGAAGCCGATCGCCTCGCGGGTGAGGTCGGCGGCACCGGCGTTGGTGGTCATGATCAGGATGACGTTGCGGAAATCGACCGTCTTGCCGTTGTGGTCGGTGAGCTTGCCGTGATCCATCACCTGCAGCAGGATGTTGTAGAGGTCCTGGTGCGCCTTCTCGATCTCGTCGAGCAGCAGCACCGCGTGCGGATGCTGGTCGATCGCGTCGGTGAGCAGACCGCCCTGGTCGAAGCCGACATAGCCTGGCGGTGCGCCGATCAGGCGCGAGATGCTGTGCCGCTCCATGTACTCCGACATGTCGAAGCGGATCAGCTCGATGCCCAGGGTGGAGGCGAGCTGCTTGGCCACCTCGGTCTTGCCGACGCCGGTCGGACCCGAGAACAGGTAGTTGCCGATCGGCTTCTCGGCGTCGCGCAGTCCGGCGCGAGACAGCTTGATCGCCGCCGACAGCGCCTCGATCGCGCGGTCCTGGCCGAACACCATCGCCTTGAGGTCGCGCTCCAGCGAGCGCAGCGTCTCCTTGTCGTCGGCGGACACGCTCTTGGGCGGGATGCGGGCGATCTTGGCGACGATCTCCTCGACGTCGCGCAGCGTCACCGTCTTGCGCCGCTTGCCCTCGGGCAGCAGCATGCGCGAGGCGCCGACCTCGTCGATCACGTCGATCGCCTTGTCGGGCAGCTTGCGGTCGTGGATGTACTTGGCTGCCAGCTCGACCGAGGCGCGGATCGCCTCCTCGGTGTAGCGCACCTTGTGGTGCTTCTCGTAATTCGCCTTGAGGCCGCGCAGGATCTTCACCGCGTCCTCGACCGAGGGCTCGTTGACGTCGATCTTCTGGAACCGGCGCACCAGGGCGCGGTCCTTCTCGAAATAGTTGCGGAATTCCTTGTAGGTGGTCGAGCCGATGCAGCGGATCGTGCCGCCCGACAAAGCGGGCTTCAACAGGTTCGAGGCATCCATCGCGCCGCCCGAGGTGGCGCCGGCACCGATCACCGTGTGGATCTCATCGATGAACAGCACCGCGTGCGGCAGCTTCTCGAGCTCGGAGACGACCTGCTTGAGCCGCTCCTCGAAATCGCCGCGATAGCGCGTGCCGGCAAGCAGCGCGCCCATGTCGAGCGAGTAGATGACGGCGGGCTTGAGCACCTCGGGCACCTGCCCCTCGATGATCTTGCGCGCCAGCCCCTCGGCGATCGCGGTCTTGCCGACGCCCGGGTCACCCACGTAGAGCGGGTTGTTCTTTGTGCGCCGGCACAGGATCTGGATGGTGCGCTCGATCTCCTGGTCGCGGCCGATCAGCGGGTCGATCTTGCCGGCCTGTGCCTTCTTGTTGAGGTTGACGCAGTAGGCCGACAGCCCGTCCTGGTTCTTGCCGGTGCGGCCGCGCTCCTCGCGCTCCTCCGATCCCTCGTTGTTGGGAGCCCCCGCCACCGGCCGCTGCGTGGCGCGTCCGGGCGCCTTCGCGATGCCGTGCGAGATGAAGTTGACGGCGTCGAGCCGCGTCATGTCCTGCAGCTGCAGGAAATACACCGCGTGGCTCTCGCGCTCGGAGAACAGCGCCACCAGGACGTTGGCGCCGGTGACCTCGTCGCGGCCCGATGACTGGACGTGGATCGCGGCGCGCTGCACCACGCGCTGGAACGCCGCAGTGGGCTTCGGCTCGGTGGCGCGGTCGGAAGCGAGGCCGGCGAGGTCCTTGTCGAGGAACTCGGTCAGGTCGGTGCGGATCTTGTCGAGGTCGACGCCGCAGGCGCGCAGCACGGTGGCGGCGTCGCCGTCATCGACCAGCCCCAGCAGCAGGTGTTCGAGCGTCGCATATTCGTGCCGGCGCTCGCCCGCGAGCGACAGGGCACGATGGAGCGTCTGTTCGAGGTTGCGAGACAACATGGATGACGCTCCTTCCGATCAGGCCGAGCCGGCAGCTCCCGGAGGAGATGGTCCTGACGCCGGTTCAGGAAGCATCTTTGGGGGGTTTCGCGGTGAAGGCCAGAGAAAACGCGCCCGTGAACGTGGGCGTGACCGACGATATGGGAAGCATCAGCTTCCTCGGGAAGGGCGGAGGACGGACGATCAGTCCTTCTCGATCGTGCACTGCAACGGATGCTGGTTCTGCCGCGCTAGGTCCATCACCTGGGTGACCTTGGTCTCCGCCACCTCGTAGGTGAAGACGCCGCAGACGCCGACGCCGCGCTTGTGCACGTGCAGCATGATCCGCGTGGCCTCGTCACGGTTCTTCTGGAAGAAGCGCTCCAGCACGTGGACGACGAACTCCATCGGCGTGTAGTCGTCGTTGAGCATCAGGACCTTGTACATCGCGGGCTTGCGCGTGCGCGGCCGCGCCTTCACCACGACACCGGTGTTGGGACCGGTGTTGGAGTCGTCTCCCGTGCCGCCGGGGTTGGCGGGTCCGGGCGGTCCGCTCTTGTCGGGATCGCTCATGATGGCGCGGAGATGGGGTATCGCGGCCGGTTGCGCAAGCGCGTGCGTGGTGGCGCCGACGCGGACGCAGGCGGATCGCGCGGGTTCGGCGGGCAACGTCGGCATCGTCGCAGTCTACCTGGCGATCCGGCCACAGTTCAACAAAACCGTCCCAAGTCCTTAAGATTGGACGAGAATCTTCTGGACGCGCTGATCGCGACGTCGTTAGCTTGCGTCGATCACGCCAAAGCGAGGTCAGCACGCGGCGGCGTCACCGGATCGGCGGCAGCGGATTTGGATGACGCTCGCGACGTAGGTCCGCCGGGCAGGGCGTGGGGGGTTCGAGATGACATCGCAACGAGTTTCTGCGCAAACCCGGCATCTGCCGCGGCTGCTGACGAGCCTCGCGGCCTGCTGCGTCGCGAGCCTCGCCGCCCGGCCGGCGCAGGCGCAGTATGTCGGCCAGGTCAGCTCGTTCGTGATGGACGCGGGCACCGGCCAGGTGCTGCAGCAGTACAACCAGGACCTGCAGCGCTTCCCCGCCAGCCTGACCAAGCTGATGACGCTCTACCTCGCGTTCCAGGCGCTGCGCGACAACCACATCGCGCTGGATCAGGCGGTTCCGGTCTCGGCCCACGCCGCATCGATGGAGCCCTCCAAGCTCGGGCTGGTCCCTGGCACCTACGTGACGGTCGAGCAGGCGATCCTGGCGCTAGTCACCAAGTCGGCGAACGACGCCGCCTGCGCGCTCGGCGAGATGCTGGCCTCCGGCGACGAGCATCGTTTCGGCCAGCTCATGACCCAGCAGGCACGCCTGATGGGCATGAGCAACACCACCTTCCGCAACGCGTCGGGCCTGCCGGATCCCGAGCAAGTTTCCACCGCGCGCGACTTCGCGCTGCTGGCGCGGCACCTGATCCGCGACTTCCCCGACCAGTATCATTATTTCGCGGTGCCGGCCTTCATGTTCCACGGCCGCACCATCGGCAACCACGACCCGATGCTGCGCATCTACCCTGGCGCCGACGGGCTCAAGACCGGCTACACCGCCGATGCCGGGCACAACCTGGTCTCCTCGGCGGTGCGCGGCAACGTGCGGCTGATCGGCGTGCTGCTCGGCGCGCGCAGCAACCCGCAGCGCACCGCGATGATGGCAAACCTGCTCGATGCCGGCTTCCAGCAGGAGGGCGTGCCGATCATGGCGCGCCCGATGCCGCGTGCCCCCGGGCGCCATGGCCACGCGATGACGCTGGTCTCCGACGACGCCGCTCCCGCGGCGGCGGCGGCCGAGCCGATCTGGCACGGGCGGCATCACGCGCGTCACGGTCTGCGTCTGCGCGCGGTGCACCTGACCGTCGCCACCGTGCATGTCGAGCGCGGCGGACGCCTGATGCACTTCGCCGGCGCACGGTTCCGCCGCGTGCTGGCGCACCTCCGACACCCGGTCCGCATCCGGCTGACCAGCGCCGCCTCCGCCGATCGCGAGGCCTGACCCGCCGCTCTTCCCGCGCCCTTGCTTTACCGCATCCGGCCGCTCATTTTCTTGCCCACGGCGGCCGCATGAAGCGCAGGGGGGCATGCCATGGACGGTGAGACGGACGGCAGGCACATCATCCTGCATCCGAGCGAGCATTTCGAGGGCATGCGCGCCGCCGGCCGGCTCGCGGCGATGACCCTCGACATGATCGCTCCGCACGTCCGGCACGGCGTCACCACCGGCGAGCTCGACCGGCTGATCCACGAGTTCACCCTCGATCACGGCGCCATCCCGGCGACCCTGAACTATCGCGGCTACCCGAAATCCTGCTGCATCTCGATCAACCACGTCGTCTGCCACGGCATCCCCGGCGAGCGCCGGCTGCAGGAGGGCGACATCCTCAACATCGACGTGACCTCGATCCTCGATGGCTGGTTCGGCGACAGCAGCCGCATGTACGTGGTCGACCCGATCCCGCGTCGCGCGGCGATGCTGATCGAGGTGACCTACGAGGCGCTGCAACGCGGCCTCGCCGCCGTGCGTCCCGGTCGCACGCTGGGCGACCTGGGCCACGCGATACAGGGCTTCGTCGAGCAGCAGCGCTTCTCGGTGGTGCGCGACTTCTGCGGCCACGGCATCGGCCAGCGCTTCCACGAGGCGCCCAACATCCTGCATTTCGGCAAGCCCGGACACGGCACCGTGCTCGCCCCCGGCATGTTCTTCACCATCGAGCCGATGGTGAATGCCGGCCGCCCGGACGTGAAGATTCTCGACGATGGCTGGACAGCCGTCACCCGCGACCGCAGCCTGTCGGCTCAGTTCGAGCACATGGTCGGCGTCACGGAGGACGGATGCGAGATCTTCACCCTCTCACCCGCAGGTCTGCACAAGCCGCCCTACCTGCAGGCCGCCTGAGCCGCGTCCGCGACGTCGTGGCCGTGACCGGCCGGTGGGCCGGCATCGCGCTGTGCTGCTGCGTGCTCGGCCACCAGGGCCGCGCGGCCGGCCCGCTCGCGGTGGCGGGCGCGATGCCGGCCGCCGCCGCGTCCGCGCCGGTCGGTGCCCGGGCCGGCATGGTGGTGACCGCGCAGTCGCTCGCCTCCGCCGTCGGCGCCAGGATCCTGGCCGACGGCGGCAACGCGGTGGATGCCGCGGTCGCGGTCGGCTACGCCCTGGCGGTGGTGTATCCTGCCGCCGGCAATATCGGCGGCGGCGGCTTCATGACGCTGCTGCAGCCGGACGGCCGCGCCCTGTTCATCGATTTCCGCGAGCACGCCCCGCTCGCCGCCACCGAGACGATGTTCCAGGACGGGCACGGCCACGTGGTGCAGGGCCTGTCGCTGCATGGCTGGAAGGCGGTCGGCGTGCCGGGCACGGTGGCCGGCATGGAGACCGTGCTGCGCGCGTACGGCAGCCTGCCGCGCGCCCGGGTGATGGCGCCCGCGATCGCGCTCGCCCGCGACGGCTTCGTGCTCGCGGAGGGCGACGCCGCACTGCTGCACACCAGCACCGACGGCTTCAGGGCGGACCCGGCCTCGTCGCGCATCTTCCTGCGCCCCGACGGCACGCCGCTGCAGGTCGGCGACCGCCTGGTGCAGACGGACCTCGCGGACAGCCTGCAGGCGATCAGCCGGCGCGGTGCCGCGGCGTTCTACGAGGGGCCGATCGCGCGCGCGATCGTCGCGGCTAGCGAACGTGGCGGCGGCATCCTGGCGTCGCGCGACTTCGCCGCCTACAGGGTGCGCACCCTGCCCACCCTGTCGTGCAGCTATCGCGGCCTGCAGGTCGCCACCGCGCCGCCGCCGTCGGGCGGCGGCGTCGCGCTGTGCGAGATCCTCAACATCCTCTCCGGCTACGATATGCGGCGCCTGGGCTTCCACAGCACGGCCGCGATCCAGCACGAGATCGAGGCGATGCGACGTGCCTACGCCGACCGCCAGGGCCTGGGCGACCCGGCCTTCGTCCACGATCCGGTGGCGCGGCTGATCGATCCCGCCTACGCCGCGACCGTGCGCGAGGCGACGCCGTCGGATCACGCGGTCTCGTCGGCCTCGCTGCTGCCGTCCTCCGGAGAGAAGCAGGAGACCACGCACTACTCGATCATCGACCGCCAGGGCCGCGCGGTCGCGGTCACCTACACGCTGAACGGCTGGTTCGGGGCGCAGGTCGTGGCCCCGGGCACCGGCATCACGCTCAACGACGAGATGGACGACTTCGCCACCAAGGCCGGTGTTCCCAACATGTTCGGCATCGTCGGCAGCGCCGCGAACGCGGTGCAGCCCGGCAAGACGCCGCTGTCGTCGATGTCGCCGACCATCCTGTCGCGTCATGGCCGCGCGGTGATGGTGATCGGCTCGCCCGGCGGCTCGCTGATCCCGACCATCACCCTGTCGGCGATCCTCGGCGTGGTGGATTACGGCCGCACCATCCAGCAGGCGATCGATGACGGGCGCATCCACGAGCAGTGGACGCCGCAGACGGTGTGGGTCGAGCCGGGCGCGCTTTCGGAGGCCACGCTCAAGGCGCTGACCGGCGAGGGCTACGTGTTCAAGCAGCACGAGCCGTGGGGTTCGGCCCAGGGCATCCTGGTCGGCGGCCCGTCGCTCGGCGTGGCGGCGACGGACGGCAATCGCGTGTTCGGCGGCATCGATCGCCGCCATCCCGGGGCGGCCGCGATCGGCGAGTGAGGCCTTGCCTCAGAGCGCGTTCACGTCCTCGTCGCGGCTGCGCAGGTAGAGGTCAAACTCGCGCCGCAGCTCGGGCTTGTTGCCGGTCCATTCGAACACGCCGTGGGTGTTGCGCTTGAGGTCGGTCTCCGGATCGAAGCCGTGGCGGATGAACATGTCCCAGCGGCTCAGGTAGCCGCGATCGTCCTTGCGGCCGTGGAAGCGATGCTCGATGGTGCCGGGGACGTATCCGATATTGCCGTTGATGTGCGTCCGCGCCCGCGCCTGCCAGCGCAGCACGTGGTCGCGGTAGGCGGTGGAGCAGCCGCCGGGCAGCGACGCCGCACCCTGGCCGGCCAGCGCCAGCGCCATGTGGTGGTCGCCCGAGCCCATGCCGCCGACCTCGAACAGGCCGCCCAGCCAGTCGAGTGCCTGTCGTGTCCAGGCCCAGACATAGCCCGAGTGGGGGTAGTCGTACGGGCCGCCGGCGAACTTCCACCAGCGCGGCCCGCGCGGCGCCACCGGATGGCCGTGCAGGTACTGCCGGCAGAACGAGACGTGGTGCTGGATGTGCTCGTCGTGCGGCCCGAGGTCGTAGGCGTCCGACCAGGGCTGCACCACGTCGTAATGCAGCAGCGCCTGCACCGTCTCCACCGCCCAGGAGGGGCGGCGGTGGAACATGTCGCTGTCGGAGGTCGCGATGTAGCGCGCGTCCGGCGCCCGCGAGATGCCGATGTTCAGCGCGTTCTCCTTCGACCAGCACTAGGTCCGCGCGCGCAGTCCGACATGGTTCACGTGCGCGACGTCGGCGTAGAGGAACGGCCGCTCGCCGTACTGCACCTCGATCAGGTGCAGCCGCACGCGGCTGTCCAGCATGTGCTCCACCCAGTGCTTCGCGACGAGTTCCGGCTGCCTCCAACGAAGCGGGTTCGCCCGGACCGCGAAGACGTCGAGAAGGTCGGCCTTCATGGTTTCCCCTTTGCCGGCGGCGACACGGCCGATTCTACCGTGTCCCCTTCGACAGCGGCATCATTTGCCGGGTCCGGCGGGCTCCAGGAGGCTAGCGGTGCACCGTCCCGGTGACCCTGGGATCGGTCAGCACCTGGTGCGTGCCCTTGGCGATCAGCTCGACGGACACGACCAGCACCACCAGCAGGCCGAGCCAGGCGATCCACCGGTAGCGCTCCAGCAGCCGCGCCACCAGCGAGGCGGCGACCCCCATCAGCAGCACCGAGAACACCAAACCGGTGACCAGCACCCACAGATGCTGCCCGGCGGCGCCGGCGACGGCGAGGATGTTGTCCAGGCTCATCGACAGGTCGGCGAGCACGATCCGGATCGCCGCCCGGCGCATGTCGCCGGGCGCGGCGCGCTTCTCCAGGCCGAGCGCCTCGTCCTCCTCCAGGCGCTGCCAGATCGGTGCGCCCTCGGCCTCGCCGAGCAGCAGCAGCAGCGCGGCGGCGCGCTGCGGCCCGGACATCGTCGCGAACGTCGATCCGCCGAGATCCTGCAGCGCTTGTCCCAGTCCCGCAC
>CAXTOE010000004.1:16098-22098 GCA_964245685.1 uncultured Acetobacteraceae bacterium
CTCATGGACAGGTCCGCGAGCAGGATCTGGACCATGGCGGCCCCCAGCGATTTCGGCGGCCGCGGCTGGGCATCGTGGCGCCGGTGCGGCCGCAGCTCGCGGTACATGCGCCAGCACACCCAGAGCAGCAGCAGTCCGCCGGCCAGCGTCAGGCCGATGATCGCCAGCAGCTGCAGCGCCACCGTCGCCAGCGCCACGCGGATCACGGTCGCGGCGACGATGCCGAACAGGATGGCGATGCGTCGTTCCCGAGGCGGCAGGTTGATCACCGCGAGGCCCACCACCACCGCGTTGTCGCCGGCCAGGGTGAGGTCGATCAGCAGCACCTGCGCGAGTTCGACCAGCTGGGCGGCGAGGTGGGGAGGGATCGGCATGGGTGCTCCGTGCGACGGGCTTGCGACAGCGCCCTCGCGATGCTCTAGAGCAGCACCGCGCCGCTGGCCAACCTCCGGCCGGCGGCCGCATGCCGGAAGGTGCCGCATGATCCCGCGCTACACGCGTCCCGCCATGGCCGCCATCTGGGCGCCCGAGAACCGCTACCGTATCTGGTTCGAGATCGAGGCGCTGGCCGCCGAGGCGATGTCGCGCGCCGGCGACATGCCGGCCGAGGCCGCGCAGGCGATACGCGACCGGGGCGATGCGGCGCTGGCCGCGTTCTGCGACGCCGATCTGGCCCGGATCGACGCGATCGAGCTCGAGACGCGGCACGACGTGATCGCCTTCCTCACCTGGCTCGCCGAGAAGATCGGCCCCGAGAGCCGCTTCGTGCATCTCGGCATGACCAGCAGCGACGTGCTCGATACCTGCCTCGCGGTGCAGCTGACACAGGCCTCCGACCTGCTGATCGGGCAGCTCGATGCGGTGCTGGCGGCGCTGCGGCGACGCGCCTTCGAGCACAAGTTCACCCTGACCATCGGCCGCAGCCACGCGATCCACGCCGAGCCGACCAGCTTCGGGCTGAAGCTCGCCGGGCACCACGCCGAGTTCGCGCGCGACCGGGCGCGGCTGGTCACGGCGCGCGCCGAGATCGCCAGCTGCGCCATCTCGGGTGCGGTCGGCACCTTCGCCCACGTGACGCCGGAGGTGGAGGCGTTCGTCGCCGAGCGCCTCGGGCTGCAGCCCGAGCCGGTCTCGACGCAGGTGATCCCGCGCGACCGGCACGCCGCCTTCTTCTGCGCGCTCGCGGTGGTGGCGAGCGGCATCGAGCGGCTCGCCGTCGAGGTGCGACACCTGCAGCGCTCCGAGGTGCGCGAGGCGGAGGAGTTTTTCCATCCGGGGCAGAAGGGTTCGTCGGCGATGCCGCACAAGCGCAACCCGGTGCTGAGCGAGAACCTGACCGGCCTCGCCCGAGTGGTGCGCAGCTACGCGGTGCCGGCGCTGGAGAACGTGGCGCTGTGGCACGAGCGCGACATCAGCCACTCTGCGGTGGAGCGCAACATCGCGCCCGACGCGACCACCGCGCTCGACTTCGCGCTGTCCCGGCTCGCCGGCATGATCGAGCGCCTGGTGATCCATCCCGAGCGGATGCTGGCCAACCTGGAGAGCCTCGGCGGCGTGGTGCATAGCGGCGAGGTGCTGCTGGCGCTGACCCGTGCGGGGATCCTGCGCGAGGACGCCTACCAGATCGTGCAGCGCAACGCGATGGCCACCTGGGACGGGCTGGACCG
Source organism: uncultured Acetobacteraceae bacterium (assembly GCA_964245685.1). Classification (GTDB taxonomy): domain Bacteria; phylum Pseudomonadota; class Alphaproteobacteria; order Acetobacterales; family Acetobacteraceae; genus Lichenicoccus. The sequence goes on from CAXTOE010000004.1 coordinate 17,766, forward strand.
GCCGGACGGACGCGGCTTTCGCGACCACCTGGACGCCGATCCCGAGGTCGCCGGTCGGGTGCCGGCGGCGGTCCTCGACCGGGCGATGGACCCGGCGCGGCACCTGCTGGCGCTGGACCAGAGCTTCCGGCGCGTCTTCGGCGAGTCCGGCCCGGCGCGGCCCGTCGACGCGGCGGCAGCGGCCGGATGACGCACTGCCGCAAAAACTTCACGACGACGGCGCCCGGCCTATCTTGTGGTCGTCTCAATCCATATAAGGTCTGCCGTGTGCACCGTCATCGTATCCAATGATCCCGGCCGGCCCTGGCCGCTCCTGATCGCCGCCAACCGCGACGAGCGGCTCGATCGACCCTGGCAGGCGCCGGGCCGACACTGGCCCGAGCATCCGAACATCGTCGGCGGACGCGACGGGCTCGGCGGCGGCAGCTGGCTCGCCGTCAACGACCGCGGTGTCGCCGCCGCGGTGCTGAACCGGGTGGGCAGCCTCGGACCGGCCCCGGGTAAGCGCACACGCGGCGACCTGCCGCTGGTCGCACTCGCTCACGACGGCGCCGAGGCCGCCGCCGCGGCGATCGCCGCACTCGACGCCGGCAGCTTCCGCTCGTTCAACATGGTGGTCGCGGACCGGCAGCAGGCCTTCTACATCTGCGGCCTCGGCTACGGCCACGCCGAGGTCACGCCGCTGCACCCCGGCATGCACATGATCGCCACCGCCGGCCCCGACGACATGAAGATCCCTCGCATCGCCCGTCACCTGCCGCGCTTCGAGGCGGCGCCCACGCCCGAGCCCCCCGACTGGAAGAGCTGGATCGGGCTGCTGTCCGACCGCTCGCTGCCCGCCGGCAGCGAGCTCAACATCCCGCCGCGCAGCGGCTTCGGCACCAGCAACTCCTCGCTGCTCGGGGTCTCGGAGGACGAGAGCGCGCCGCCGAACTGGCTGTTCGCCGCAGGGCCGCCGGATCGCGCCCCGTTCGAGTCCGTCGCCTTCCGCTGACGGCGGTGCTATACCCCGCCGCGCGCCGGGTCCGGCGCCGGCTTCGCGTGAAGGAAGAGAATGGCCCGCCGCCGACAGCTCTACGAGGGCAAAGCCAAGATCCTGTTCGAGGGCCCGGAGCCGGGTACCCTGGTGCAGTATTTCAAGGACGATGCCACCGCGGGCAACGGCGCCAAGAAGGGCATCATCACCGGTAAGGGCGTGCTGAACAACCGCATCAGCGAGCACCTGATGCTGCGGTTGCACGAGATCGGCGTGCCGACGCATTTCGTCCGCCGCCTCAACATGCGCGAGCAGCTGATACGCGAGGTCGAGATCGTGCCGCTCGAGGTTGTGGTGCGCAACGTCGCGGCCGGCAGCCTGTCCAAGCGGCTGGGCATTCCCGAGGGCACCCGCCTGCCGCGCTCGATCATCGAGTACTACTACAAGAACGACAGCCTCGGCGACCCGATGGTGGCGGAGGAGCACATTACCGCGTTCGGCTGGGCCTCGACCGCCGACATGGACGACATGGTCGCCCTCGCGCTGCGCATCAACGACTTCCTGTCCGGCCTGTTCCTGGGCGTCGGCATCACCCTGGTCGACTTCAAGCTGGAGTTCGGCCGGCTGTGGGAGAACGAGGACATGCGCCTGGTGCTCGCCGACGAGATCAGCCCGGATAACTGTCGCCTGTGGGACAGCAAGACCAGCGAGAAGCTCGACAAGGACCGCTTCCGCCGCGACCTCGGCCGCGTCGAGGAGGCCTACCAGGAGGTCGCCAAACGGCTCGGCATCCTGCCCGAGGCGGGCAACAACGACCTGAAGGGCCCGGAGGTCATGCAGTGACGCCGAGGCGGTGAGGGCGACCCGGTGAAGCTCCGCGTCACCGTCATGCTCAAGGAGGGCGTGCTCGATCCGCAGGGCCGTGCGATCGGTCACGCGCTGCACGTGCTCGGCTTCGGCGAAGTGGGCGAGGTGCGTGCCGGCCGCGTGATCGAGATCGAGCTGGAGCAGGCCGATGCGGAGGCGGCGCGGGCGCGCGGCGAGGCGATGGCGCAGCGGCTGCTGGCTAACGCGGTGATCGAAACCTACAGCGTCGAGGTGGTGTGATGTCGTGCAGGATGACGGTTCTGGCCGTGGCCGGGTGCGCCCTGTCGCTGTCGCTCGCGGCGCCGGCGCGGGCGCAGCGTGTCTCGCCGATGCCGGCGGGACGCTTCGTGCAGTTCTGCAACACGCCGCGCGGCGGCGGCCAGCAGATCTGCGACGCCTATATCACCGGCATGGCGGACAGCTTCGCGCTGATGCAGCATCTCGGCGGCGACCAGGGCAAGACGGGCATCTGCGTGCCGCGGACGGCTTCGGGTGCCGCGATGCGCGGCATGGTGGTCTCCTGGATCGAGGGCCACAAAGATCGGCTGCGCGATCAGGTCGGCGAGGTCGTCTACGCGGCGCTGCACGAGTCCTTCCCGTGCGACGGCGCCAAGCCCGGCGGATCCGGCTAGGCCGTGGCCTGATGCGCGCCGGCATCGTGCTGTTCCCGGGCACCAACCGGGAGCGCGACATGGCGATCGCGCTGCGCGCCGCGACCGGCACGCGACCGCGGATGCTGTGGCACCACGACCGCGACCTGCCGCCGCTCGACCTGCTGGTGCTGCCGGGCGGTTTCAGTCACGGCGACTACCTGCGCTGCGGTGCCATGGCGGCGCATTCGCCGATCATGGCGGCGGTGCGCGACTTCGCCGAAGCCGGCGGCCACGTGCTCGGCGTCTGCAACGGCTTCCAGATCCTCACCGAGGCCGGGCTGCTGCCGGGCGCGCTGCTGCGCAACGCCGGCCTGCGCTTCCTGTCGCATGACTGCCACCTGCGGGTGGAGCGCGCCGATACCGCCTTCACCCGGCACTGGCGGCCGGGTGCGGTGTTCCGCGCGCCGCTCGCGCACGGCGACGGCAACTACGTCGCGGACGAGGCGGTGCTCGACCGGCTGGAAGGCGAGGGGCGGGTCGCGTTCCGCTACGCCGACGCCGAGGGCTGCGTCGAGGCGCAGAGCCCGAACGGGAGTGCGCGCGGCATCGCCGGCGTGTTCAGCGCCAACCTTCGCGTGCTCGGGCTGATGCCGCATCCGGAGGATCAGGTCGATCCGCTGACCGGCGGCATCGATGGCCGCCCGTTGTTCGACGGGCTGGTCGAGGCGCTGGCGGCATGAGCGTGGTCGACGAGGCGCTCGCCCGCGGCTTCGGCCTCACCGGCGAGGAATACGCGCGCGTGCTGTCGATCATGACGCGCACGCCGAGCCTGACCGAGCTCGGCATCTTCTCGGTGATGTGGTCGGAGCACTGCTCCTATAAATCCTCCCGCGCCTGGCTGCGCACCCTGCCGACCACGGCACCCTGGGTGATCCACGGCCCGGGCGAGAATGCCGGCGTGGTCGATATCGGCCAGGGGCTCGCCGCCATCTTCAAGATGGAGAGCCACAACCACCCCTCCTTCATCGAGCCGTACCAGGGGGCGGCGACCGGGGTCGGCGGCATCCTGCGCGACGTGTTCACCATGGGCGCGCGGCCGATCGCCAACCTCAACGCGCTGCGCTTCGGCGATCCCGCCAGCCCCGGCACGCGGCGCATCGTCGACGGGGTGGTGCGCGGCATCGGCGGCTACGGCAACTGCGTCGGCGTGCCGACGGTGGGCGGCGAGATCGACTTCCACGCCCGCTACGACGGCAACCCGCTGGTCAACGCGATGACGGTCGGCGTGGCGCGCCAGGACCGCATCTTCCTCTCGGCGGCGGCCGGCATCGGCAACCCGGTGGTCTATGTCGGCTCGCCCACCGGCCGCGACGGCATCCACGGTGCCACCATGGCGTCCGCAGCGTTCGCGGCCGACGCCGAGACGAAGCGTCCCACGGTGCAGGTCGGCGACCCGTTCACCGAGAAGCTGCTGATCGAGGCCTGCCTGGAGCTGATGGGCACCGACGCGATCGTCGCCATACAGGACATGGGAGCGGCCGGCCTCACCTCCTCGTCGGTCGAGATGGCCGGAAAGGGCGATGTCGGCATCGAGCTCGATCTCGACCGCGTGCCGCAGCGCGAGCGCGGCATGAGCGCCTACGAGATGATGCTGTCGGAGAGCCAGGAGCGCATGCTGATGGTGCTGCGCCCGGAGCGCACCGAGCAGGCGCGCGCGATCTTCGAGAAGTGGGAGCTGGACTTCGCGGTGATCGGCCACCTCACCGACACCGGTCGCATCGTCGTGCGACACCAGGGTCGCATCGAGGCCGACATCCCGCTCGGTCCGCTGGCCGCGCCGGCGCCGCTGACCATGTTGGTGTTCGTGGCGATGGGGCTGGGCTTGGCGCTGCCTTAC
>CAXTOE010000004.1:22108-23073 GCA_964245685.1 uncultured Acetobacteraceae bacterium
GCCAGCACGAGCCAGGCGAGGGCGAGGATCAACCGTGTCATGCAACCCCGCTCCCTGCACGCCGCCACGGCACCGGGCCGGGCGGCCCGGCGCCGCCGACGGCCCCCCGCTAGTGCTTGCGAACCTCGCCCGGGAACACCAGGGCCGGGTCGAGGCCGAGATCGAACTGGACCCGCTGGCCGAGCAGGCGCCGCTGTATCATCGTCCGACCGCGCCAACCCCGGTGCCGGCGCCGCTCGGCGCGGTGCCGGATCCGGTCGGCATCGAGACGGCACTGATCCACCTGGTCGCCTCGCCCGACCTCGCCTCGCGCGCCTGGGTGTGGGACCAGTACGACAGCACCGTCGGCGGCCAGACGGTGCGTCGCCCCGGTGCCGCCGACGCCGCCATCGTCCGCGTCGAGGACACCGCGATCGGGCTGGCGCTGACCACCGACTGCACGCCGCGCTACGTCGCCGCCGACGCCCGCCTGGGCGGGGCGCAGGCGGTGGCCGAGGCCTGGCGCAACCTGACCGCGACCGGCGCACGGCCGCTGGCGATCACCGACAACCTCAATTTCGGCAACCCCGAGCGGCCGGAGGTGATGGGTCAATTCGCCGACGCGATCGCCGGCATGCGCGACGCCTGCCTGGCGCTGGACTTCCCGGTCGTGAGCGGCAACGTGTCGCTGTACAACGAGACCCGGCAGCCGGACGGCAGCACCGTCGCGATCCTGCCGACGCCGGCGATCGGCGGCCTCGGCGTGCTTGACGACGTCTCGGACGCGGTCGGGCTGGCGCTGCCGCCCGATCTCGAGCTGGTGCTGATCGGGGCCACCCAAGGCCATCTCGGCCAGACGCTGTGGCTGCGCGAGATCCTCGGCCGGGAGGAGGGGCCGCCGCCGCCGCTCGACCTGCAGGCGGAGCGGCGCCACGGCGACTTCGTGCGCGCGCAGATCGCCTCGCACCGCGTCGCCGCCTGCCACG
>CAXTOE010000005.1:0-7454 GCA_964245685.1 uncultured Acetobacteraceae bacterium
GGGCCAGCCCCGCGCACCCCGATCAGACGGGTGCGTCGCGGCCGTGCGTCAGAAGCGGCGTCGGTTGTGGCTGCCCCTCGTAATATCCGGCCTCGCGCAAGAATCCACGGCGATCAAGGGCATCGATGACGAGAGCGCCGCTGTCGGGATAGGTGCAGACCTCCCCGGGCGGCTCGGCGCCGATCGCGAGATAGACCAGGTCGCCCGTGCCGTTCGGGGTCGCGGGGTTGGCGATCTGATGGGCGATCCCCGTGTCGGCTGGACAGGAAATGCAGTCCCCGGGGCGGATCTCGTGCACGCGATCGCCGTAGCGGAACAGACCTTGTCCTTCGAGCACGACGAAGATCTCGTCGGCCATGAGGTGTGTGTGCGCCGGGCACGCGCTGTGGCCCGGGGGCACCCGCGTGGCGTTCATGCCGAGGCGGCCCATCCCGAAACGCCCTGGCCCCGCATCCTTCATCGCAGGCGTCAAGGCGCGCTGGGAATGCGTCCAAGCGGCGGGCACTTCGGCTGCGATTTCCGGCGCCGTGTGCATGTTGGCGATCGGAGGTGCCTTCTCGGTCATGTCGTCTTCTCGTATCCATGCCGCCTGCCGGCTCGATCACGTAGCATGCCAGTCCGGGAACCACGCCGACACCTGGTCAGGAAGCCGCGAAGTGTCTCGGAGCCTTCTTCGGCTGGCCCTACTCTCTTTCGCTTGCCCGCTTTCTGCTGCAACACGACGGAAGCTGCATGGTGACCAACCGCGGGCGCGTTCAGCATCTCCCTCCGCTTCGCTGCGGGCCGGGCTCTACTCCGCGCCCCGCGGGCGATTCGCCGAGCCCACTGCGTTGTCTCGGCCTTGCGGGTCACGATTCCTGAGCCGGAGCTCAGTTCCTCGAGAGGCATGCCGCCGGTTGAAATGTACGCCTTCGGGAGTGAGTCCGAGGAGGTGCACTCGCTTCCAGTGGCCTATGCCGAGGCATGACTAACGGCGGTGGCTGTTCCGCCGAACTGCCCAGCCGTTTCCTCGGCGACGACCGGCGTGGATAGTCCCTCCCAGTGACGGAGGAGCTTGTTGAAGCGAAAGCCTGCCGACCGGAGCGTGGTGGTGGCCTCTTTCGGTAGGGCGGCGGGAAAGGTCAGCACGAAGGGAGAGGTCTCGCGCGCCTTGGCCTTGGCCTCGCGATCGAAGGCACGACCTCCGAGGAGCGCCCACTTCTCGCACTGTGCCTTGTCGCTGGCTCCGTCCCTCAGGGAGAGCAAGGCGCCGTAGAGCACGTTGCTGTCGAGTTCGATCAGTCCGGTTTTCTCGAGGAGGCCACCCCCTTCGATCAGGCGGCGAGTGCGGGCCTTGCGCTCGTCGGCCTTGATCTTGGTTTCCTTCTCGGCGAGGCGAGCTTTCATCTGCTTGTGCCGGTCGATGCGGTCGTTGATGGTCAGCGCCATCATTCACTCCAGTGCCAAAGATAACCTTCGGAATCGTAAGCCACCTGATCCGGAGTGGGCAAGTCATTCGCCGAATGCAGTCTTCGCGATGGAGGAGCTATGCCGATCCGACGAGAGCCCGCAGCGGTCGTAGCCGCCGTTTTGCCCCCTGGTGGACGCGCGAAACACCCGCGCAGCGGGGTTATGCACCCGAGGGAGCGCAGCGAGTTTCGCGTGCAATACGCAACATACATTGCCTTCGGCAACGTGCTTCGATACCGTACTGCTGCTGCGGAGGTGCCGCTTCTTGGCCATCCAATTCGCCCGTGCGCGCTTCCTCGGACGTCGAACCGGCGGCAACTCCGTGCGGACCGCCGCCTACAACGGCCGGGATGACCTGAAGAACGAGCGGACCGGCGAGCGCTTCTACTTCAAGCACCGCGGCGACCTGGCGCATCACGAGATCCTGCTGCCCGAGGGCGCCGACTCGAAGTTCCTCGACGCGAAGGTGCTGTGGAACGCCGCCGAGCTGGCGGAAAGGCGCAGCGACAGCCAAGTGGCGATGGACATGGTGCTGGCGCTGCCGGCCAACCTGGAGATCTCCGACGAGGACAGGAACGAGCTGGTCCGCAGTTTCGTGCAGAAGCATTTCGTGTCCAAGGGCCTGGGCGTCCAGTTCGACGTGCACGCTCCCCACGAGGTGGACGCGGAGGACGAGGCCGCCAACTGGCATGCCCACGTGCTGGTGACGACGCGGCGGATCGAGGGGGACCGGCTGGCGCCGAAGAAGGCCCGTGACCTCAACCCGGAGTTCCGCCGGTTCGGCAGCAAGGCCTACGTCAACGGCATCCGCGACAACGGCGTCGCGTGGCGGGACCACCAGAACGCTTTCTTCCGCGCGCACGGCTACGAGGTGCGCGTCGATCCCATGGCCGCCCGCACCGAGGAGCATCTCGGTCCGGTGCGGATGAGAAAGCCGGGCACGGAGCTCTACAGAGGGGCGGTCGACCAGAAGGCGGCCCAGGAAGCGGCGGCGCGCGATCCCGCGCAGATCCTGCAGGCGCTCACCCGCAACGACGCGACGTTCAGCGAGTATGACCTGAACCGCTTCCTCGCCAAGCACGTGAAGGCGGCGAAGGAGCGGGACGGCATCAAGGTGGCGGTGCTGCTGCACCGTGAGGTGCTGGCCCTGCATGACCGCGAGACCGGGGAGGCGACCGGGCGCTTCACCACCAGCACGGTGCGCGAGGAAGAGAGGAACGCGCTGGCGCAGGGCGCGGCGATCGCGGCCCGGAGCGGGAACGGCGTGGCCTCGGAAGTCGCGCAGGCCGTGGCGGTGGGTGCTCATCTGCGCGCGGATCAGCGGGCGGCGTTCGACCATGCGGTCGGGCAGGGCGGACTGAAAATCATCGAGGGGCGCGCCGGCACCGGCAAGAGCTATACACTCACGGCGATCCGCGTGGCGCACGTGCGCGACGACTACCGGGTGATCGGTCTGGCGCCGACCAATGCGGTGGCGCTGGATCTCAAGGCGAATGGATTTACCGAGGCGAGGACGATCCACTCGGCGCTGTTCAGGCTGAAGAACGGCCGCGAGAGCTGGGACGAGAAGACGGTCCTGGTCGTCGACGAGGCGGCGATGATGGACACGCGCATCCTCGGCGAGCTGCTGTCAGAAGCGCGCGAGGCCGGCGCCAAGGTGGTGCTCGCCGGCGATGACCGGCAGCTCGCGAGCATCGAGCGCGGTGGGCTGTTCTCGGAGCTGCGTGCGGCGCACGGCTCGGTCGAGATCAGCGAGGTCACGCGGCAGAGGGACCCCGAGCAGAGACAGGCGGCGCGCGATCTGGCGGAGGGCCGGTTCCACCGTGCGGTCGAGACGTTCGACTGCATCGGGGCGATCAGCTGGAGCGAAGATCAGGCGACGTCGCGGGCCGAACTCGTGGAAGCGTGGGCGGCCGACGTGGCGGCGGATGCGCACGCGACGCGGTTCGTGTTCGCCTACACGAACGACGACGTGGACGCGCTGAACGTCGAGCTGCGGGCGGTGCGCCGCCGCCGCGGTGAGCTGGGCGAGGATGTCAGTCTGCCGACGCGGCGCGGGATGACCGACTTCGCGGTCGGCGACCGGGTGCAGTTCACCGATGGCGACAGGACGGTGGGTGTCGCGAACGGAAACGTCGGCCGGATCACGCGGATCGAGCGCTTCACACAGCGGGTGACGGTGGAGCTGGACGCAGCGGGCGGGAAGCCGGGCAAGACGGTGAGCTGGACCGGTGCCAGCTTCTCCGGCGTGCGGCACGGTTATGCCGGGACGATCTACAAGGGCCAGGGCAGGACGCTGGACCACACGTACCTGTATCACAGCCTGCACTGGCGGAACGCCGCGAGCTACGTCGCTCTGACGCGGCAGCGCGAGAGCGCCGAGGTGTTCGTGGCGCGCGAGACGGCGAAGGACGTGTCGCAGCTCGCCCGGCAGATGGGGCGGTCGGAGAACAAGGCCGCCTCGCTGGCCTACGCGACTGCCGAGGAGATCAAGCTCGAGCGGACGGCGAAACAGGCCGCTCGCCAGGCGGAGCAGGATGCGGCCGGCAAGCGGTCAGGTCCGAAACCACAACCCGCGCGGGACGACTTGGCTGCGGATCGCCCGGGCTCGTCCCCTGGGCGTCCACCGCATCCGCACGCTCCCGGCGGAGCGTCGCGCCCGGCGAGGCCTGTGGTTCAGGACAACGAGCCGAATGACGAAGCACGGCAGGCGGCCGCGAGGCGGGCTGCGCAGGAGCGGATCCGGGCACGGGTCACGCAGGGCTGGTTCTACGAGGTCGACTACCCGCGCGATCCGCAGGAGCTGAAGAAGCAGCTGCACGCGCTCGATGACGACCTGCTGCGGAACGTCATCCTGATCGCCTACGTCTCCCTCGAGAGTGACACGCGCCTCACGGCCGAGCAGGTGGCCTGCGAGTTGGACGGGGGCTTCCGCAAGGCGTTCGGGTATGCCGAGCGGCTACGCCAGGACAAGACGGCCGTCCTGGCGGAGATGAAGGATCTCGACAGCACGATCTCCTACTCCCAGCGGATGATCGAGGTCCTGGACGAGCGGGACGGGCTGCTGCGCCGGGTGATGCGCGGGATGAACCTGGTGGAGAACCAGCAGGTCAGGATGCACGAGGGAAGGATCTTCGAGGCGGCGGAGCGCAAGCTGGAGATCCAGGCGCGCCTGGACAGGCTGATCCCGGAACTGGCCGATGCCGAGCGCGCGGCGGATCAGGCCTACCAGCGGATCGACGGCGATCCCGAACGAGAACGCGCCGAGCGGAACCGCCTGAGCGACGCGGCGGATCAGGTGCTGACGGAGCGCCTGCTTGCCCGCGAGCAGGAAGAAAGGCTCGAGTACGAGCGCAGCCGCGACCAGGAGCAGGATCTGGATCCGGACAACGAGATCGAAATCTGAGGCCACGGCGGTGTGGCTCGTCTCGGCGGAGCCGCAGACGCTTCAGCTCGGCGGGTCCTCCACCTTGGCGTACCACTTCACCCGGCGCTTCTGCCGAGGGATCCCGGTGGTCTTGGGGACGAGCTGACCACCCGGCAGCTGGTCGAGGAGCGTCAGCAGCAAGGCGCGCGACTGCGGGTTCTCCATCGTGATGGCCAGCTTGGCGAGGTGCATCACCAGTTCAGCCGCACCCTCGACGACTTCCGGACTGCTCTCGACGGCAGCCATCTTGACCCGGGCCTCGGTGGCGATGCCGTTGAAGAAGTAGGCGATCGGCACTCCGAGCGCCTGCGCCATGAAGAAGAGCCTGCCGGACGAGATGGGCCGCTCGCCGCGTTCGCAGCGGGTAATATATTCGCCGGTGAGGTTGACCATCTTGCCGAGCTCGCTCGATGACAAGCCGCGACGTTTGCGCTGTGCGCGGATGCGCTTACCGATCACTGCCGAAATTCTGGCGTTGGTAAGATCGCCTTTAGTATCATCACTCAAGATGGACGCCCCCCGGATAGCGCGGTTGAGGACATCTGTCTCATAGGCCGCTCGGTTGTTTCCCAGCAAGAACAGGTGTGCATGGGCACGGCATGACAGCCTGCTTTGCTCAGACAATACAACCCGCGATGCTGCGAAAACTCCTTGTTGCGTACTATTGACGTGACACAAGCGGATGACGAGTTGCTGATGAGTGTTGAGCGAAACTTCGCCGAGAGGTGCAGGCTTTGCGAAGCGCTCGAAGGTTCAGATCTGCGGATCCTGGAGCTTGGCAAGCCACTTGTCGCGGCGCTTCAGCCGTGGGATCCCCGTCGCTCTCGCGACGGCAGCACCGCCCGGCAGCTGCTCCAGGAGCATCAGAAGCAAGGCGCGGCCTTCCGGAGTTTCCATCTGAGCGGCGAGCTTGGCCAGGTGCAGCACCAGGTCGGCCGCGTCCTCCACTGCTTCCTTCGGACTTGCGACAACCTGCATATCGATCTCGGCGTCCTCGGCGATGCCGTTGAAGAAGTAGGCGACCGGGACGCCGAGCGCATGTGCGATGAAGAACATCGCGCTGGACGGGATGATGCGATAGCCGCGCTCGTAGCGCGCGATCAGCGCGCCGTTCATGTTGCTGGTCATCCGTGCCAAGGCTTTTGCCGTCAGTCCCTGGCGCTTGCGCTCGACACGGATCCGTCTGCCGATCGCCGCCGATATCCTGGCGCTGGACGTATCGATCTCATCATCATCGTCACTCACGATGCGCGTCCTGCCGCACCGCGACTGAGGGCGTCTGTCTCATAGGGTCGAATACTCACCGGCATGCACGGGTCCGCTTCCGGGCGGCATGACAGCCTATTTTGGCGCGGAGTCCCAGGATCGGCTGGATTCCAGCCCTCACGGTCTTGTTATAACGCGCTTCTCACGGCCAGAGATTTTCGCCGTTGACTTGGATCGTCTGCATGCAGAACGATAGGACATCCGCGCATAACAAGTCTGTTCGGACTATTTGGTGTGCCTTGAGAGCGTCACTGCTTCTTTCACGCTGATATCACTTGGAAAGCCGCCAGCATCCGGCGCTTTTCCTATCGGTATCAGATCGTCATCCCTGTCTGGATAGGGTCCGGATAGACCCTTCCGAGCCACGCCGGAAGAAGACCATGGATGAGCCTTACGACGCGAAGAGGGAGGCTCACCGGCGCGAGGTCGAATACCTCAGCCGCGTCCTCGGGCCGCGAATCCTGACGCTGCTGGAGGATCCGGCGGTCACCGACATCATCCGCAACTCGGACGGCAACCTTTGGGGGACCCGGGCCGGCGCTGGAACGCAGTGCGTGGGCAGCGTCGATGCGGGGCAGGCAGAGTCCCTGATTGCCGCAGTCGCTGCGACCATGAGCCTCGAGGCACGGCGCAGCTCGCCGCTGGTGCAAGGCGAGCTGATCACCGATGGATCACGCTTCCAGGGCATCATGGCGCCCTGCTCGCTGAGCGGCTCGTTTGCGATCCGCAAGCCAGCCCGCATCGTCTACTCGCTGCAGGACTACGTTGCGCAGCACTCGCTCAGCGAGCGCGCGCGGGCGCTGCTTGAAGACGCGGTCGTCCGGCGGCGCAACATCCTCGTGGTGGGAGGCACCGGAGCCGGGAAGACCACGTTCCTGAACGCGCTGATCAAGGCGGCTTCTGAGCTGACCCCGCACCACCGGTTCCTGATCATCGAGGACACGCGCGAGCTGCAGTGCGTTGCGGCCAACAAGGAGATGCTCCGCACGTCGCACCCCGACGTCACCCAGCAGGACCTGCTGCGCGCCACTCTGCGCATGTTCCCCGACCGCATCATCGTCGGCGAGGTGCGCGGGCCGGAAGCCCTCGACATGCTGGAAGCCTGGAACACCGGGCACGATGGCGGCTTCGGCACCATCCACTCCAACACCACCACGCCGCGGGCAGCGCTGACCAGGCTGGAGTTCCTGGTCAGCCGCGCCACGAGCGCGCCTGCTCAAGGCCTGATCGCCGAGTCGGTCAACCTGATCGTGTGCATCGAGCGCCAGGCCGATGACCGACGCGCGGTGTCCCAGATCGTCGCCGTCGACGG
>CAXTOE010000005.1:7464-11894 GCA_964245685.1 uncultured Acetobacteraceae bacterium
TCACGACATCTGACATGAACGATGCGTCGACCCGGGCCCTTTCGCCCGCCCGCAAGCGCCTGCTCGCCTCCGCTCTCACCGCCATGGCAGCCGCAGCCCCGCTCACCGCCCGCGCGGCGACCGCAGCAGGCGGCGGCGGCATGCCGTACAGCGCCGGCCTGAGCACCTTCGCCACCTCCGTGCAGGGCGAGGTCGCGTTCATCATCATCCTGATTGCCATCGTCGCCGGTGTTGGCGCCTTCATCTTCATGGGCGGCCTCGAGGTGCTGCTGACCACCATCGGCAAGACGATCATCGGCATCGGCATCGTGGGCGCGGTTGTCGCCTTCGCGACCCTGGCCGGCGTCACCGGGGCAATCGTTTGATGGCGGCACGCCGCCTGAACATCTCGTCGGCCCTGACCCGCCCCCAGCTATTCGCCGGGGGTGAGTTCACGCCGGTTGCCCTGACCGGTGGCACCGGCATCCTGTTCCTGGCCTGTGCTTGGAACTTCTGGTCAGTGGTCAGCCTGCTGCTCGGCCTGTTCTTCCTTGGCCCCGGCATCTACCTGCTGCGGCGCATCGCTCAGCGTGACCCGCAGATGTTCGCGGTGTTCATCCGGCAATATAAATACGGCTTGTTTCGCCGAGCTCATTCGACGCCGTTCTGCCGGGAACGGGTGCGCCATTGAAGTTAGCCGTCATCCTGGCGCTGCTCACCGGCACGGTGCTTCCGGCGCACGTGCAGGCACAGCAAGCCACGGCATCCGCATCCTCGCAGGCCAGCGTCACGACTGGCGCCGCATCGGCTCCAGCCTCCGGCAACGGTATGCCCTACGACACGCCAGGCGGACGGCAGGCGGGCGATGCCTTCAGCAGCGGTCTGCCGACCGAGCGGCCGCTCATCGGCACACGCGCCGCCGGGCCCTTCTTCGGAGGCCAGGCAACCGGTGCCGGGACGCCCGGTGTGGCGCCGGAAGTCCCCCTCTCCTATGCCGGCGAAACCCAGACCGATGCCCGGGAGGCCAACAGCGTGCCGCGCACGATGCCGCCCTCCATCACCACCCTGTCCCCCAACCGGTCGCTCACCCCCAAGCAGTCGGCGCAGCTGTCGATGGTGCGCCGCTGGCGCTCGCGCTTCGTGCGGCCGACGATGGGCGCGGACGGCTGGATGCACCTGATCTACGGTGACGGCGAGCCGTCCATCGTGTGCGCGCCGCTGCACATCTGCACCATCGCCTTGCAGCCGGGCGAGGTCGTAACCGCGCCGCCGGACATCAGCGATCCACGCTGGATCGTGCACCCTCGCTACACCATCGACGGCAGCCGGAAGGTCATCAACGTCATCCTCAAGCCGACCGATGCTGGGCTCGACGGCACCATAGTGATCACCACCGACCGGCGCGTCTACTCGATCAACCTGGTGTCGCGCTCCAGCGAGTACATGCCGCTGGTCAAGTTCGACTACACGGATGGCAACGGCGACGACGCCTCGGGTGGCGCGACCGAATGGGCGGCGGCGGCGATGTCCGGCCGCTCCGGAACCACCGACGCCTGCGACAACACCCCAGTCGTGCCGCCGGCGTCCTACCGCATCAGCGGCGGCAACGGGGAGCCCTGGAAGCCGGTGCAGGTCTGGGGTGTGGCGACCGGCGCGGGCGAGCAGACTTGCGTCGAGTTCGCCTCCGACATCGGCAGCAAGCCGCTGCCGGCGTTGGTGGCTCTCGGCAACGACGGCGACTGGTTCTCGAGTCCGACGCCGCAGATCGTCAACTTCCGCTACGTGAACCGCCGCTTTGAGATCGACGAGGCGCTGGATCGCTTCGAGCTGATCTCCGGCGTCGGCAGCGACCAGGAGAAGGTCGAGATCACCCGGATCCGCCACTCGTGAGCAACCGTGTTTCTGCCCCCCTAGCTGTATGGGGCCTCCTGCTGCTCGCCGGCTGCACCGCCGACTACGGCACCGACGCCGGCTACGAGAACGGCCTGCGGCCCGGCGACAGCAGCGTGCTGGTGGAGCCGATCGAGAGCCTGGTGCGGCGCACCGTGCGGCCGGACAACGGATCCATCGCGGTCGCCACGCCATCCGGCGACGGCGTGATCAGCCCGCAGCTGCGCGCCGACTTGGCGCAGCAGGGCTACCACGTCGCGGCGCCGGACGATGAGGCCAAGCACCGGCTCGGCTACCTGATCATGCCGGTCGCCAATCAGATGCTGATGCGGTTTTTTTTTTATGATATGGAGTGCTCGCAGCTCTACACGCGCGACGCCTCCGGCCACCTGCAGCCATCAGGGCCGCTTGCCGTCAGGAGGAGCGACGGATGAACCACTTCACCACCGTGTCCGGGCGCAGCACCAAGGCAGGCGCCGCCGACTTCCTGCCCTACGCGATCATCGCCACCGCGGCCGGCGACAGCCCGAGCGTGGTGCAGACCAAGCGCGGCGGCTTCCTGGTGGGCTACTTCTTCACCCCTCCGGACAGCGCCAGCAGCACCTACCAGCAGGTCGAGGACCTGAGCCGTCGCGTCAACGTGGCGCTGACCCCGTTCGGCAGCGGCTGGTCGAGCTGGACCGACGTGATCAGCTACCCGTCGAACAGCTACCCGCCGCCGGAAGCCTCGGCCTTCCCCGACCCGATCTCGCGCATGGTGGACGAGGAGCGCCGCCAGGCCTTCAAGGCCGAGGGTGCGCATTTCGAGAACGAGCGGGTGTTCCTGCTCTGCTACGAGCCGCCGCCGCGACAGGTCAGCCGTCTGGAGAAGCTGCTCTACACCAACGCCGGCACCGATGAGCCCGGCCTGATGGCGCACATCGAGGACGGCTTCCGGCGCAGCCTGGAGCGCTTCGAAGACAGCTGCGGGCGCCACATCGGCCTGCGCCGCATGCACTCCTTCACCGTGATCGACCCCTGGGACCGGCCGCACGTGCAGGACGAGCTGGTGAACTACCTGCATCACTGCGTGACCGGGAAGCGGCACGGTATCCAGATCCCCGACGCCGGTGCATTCCTCGACGTGCTGATCGGCGGCCAGGACATCTGGCCGGGCGAGATGCCGATCATCGGCGAGGACTACGTCACCTGCGTGGTGATCGACGGCTTCCCGGCGGAGAGCTTCCCCAACATCCTGCAGCGGCTGAACACGCTGGCGATGCCATACCGCTTCACCCAGCGGGCGATCTACCAGAACACGCACCACGCCACGAAGACGATCAGGTTCTACCGCGACCGGTGGAGCCAGCGGGTCAAGCCGATCGTCCAGACCGTGCTCCAGGTCAAGGGCGGCACCGAGAACGAGTTCGCCCGGTCGATGAAGAACGAGGCCGAAGCCGCGATGTCGCTCGCCGAAAGCGGCTCCGTGCGCTACTGCAACTACTCCGCCATCGTCGTGCTGCGGCACAGGGACGCGAACCGGCTCACCGACATGGCGCGGCTGGTCGCGCAGCAGATCAACGAGGCCGGCTTCGCGTCGCGGATCGAGACCACCAACAACATGGAAGCCTGGCGCGGATCGCTCCCGGGCGAGATCCACGCCCACGTACGGCGTCCGCTGATCCACAGCGCCAACCTCGCCGACCTGCTGCCGCTGTCCGGCATCTGGACCGGCTCGCCGCATGCCACCCATCCGCGGTGGGCCGCCGGCCTGCCGGCGCTGATGCATGCCCGCACCACGGGCGCGATCCCGTTCCGGGCCAACCTGCATGTCGGTGATGTGGGCCACACGACGGTGTTCGGACCGACCGGCGCGGGCAAGACGTCGCTGCTGAACACGGTCTCCATGCAGGCGCTGCGCTACCCCGGCATGCGCATCACCGCGTTCGACTACAAGCGCGGCATGTATGCGACCGCGAAGGCCTGCGGTGGCCACCACTACGAGTTCGGCGGCAGCGACGTGCCGCAGCTCTGCCCGCTGCGCTACTTGGAGAACGAGGGCGACCAGAGCTGGGCCGCAGAGTGGATCGCGATCTGCTTCGAGCTGCAGACCGGCCGCGCCCCGAGCCCGGGGCAGCGCACCGAGATCCACAACGCGATCTTGCGTTTCCGGCAGCCGGGCGCGCAGGCGCACCGCTCGATGACCCACTTCCTGATCGCCGTGCAGGACGAGGAGATCCGCAAGGCCCTCACCTACTACACCATCAAGGGCTCGGCGGGTTCGCTGCTCGACGGCGAGACCGAGACGCTGTCCGACGCCGGCAGCTTCACCGTCTACGAGACGCTGGACCTGATGGCGATGGGCGAGAAGACGTCGCTGCCCGTGCTGCTGGCGCTGTTCCGCCGCTTCGAGCGTTCGCTGGACGGCGAGCCGACGCTGCTGATCCTGGACGAGGCATGGGTGGCGCTGGGCAACCCGGTCTGGCGCGAGAAGCTGCGCGCCTGGCTGCGGCTGCTGCGCTCGAAGAACTGCGCGGTGGTGATGGCCACGCAGAGCCTGTCCGACGCGGTGAACTCCAAGC
>CAXTOE010000005.1:11904-22729 GCA_964245685.1 uncultured Acetobacteraceae bacterium
ACTCCAAGCTGCTCGACGTGCTGGTGGAGTCCTGTCCGACTAAGATCTACCTCGCCAACGACCAGGCGATGATCCGGGGCACGCCGGAGCATCCCGGACCGAACGACTTCTACCGGATCATGGGCCTGAACGACAACCAGATCGAGATCGTCCGCACCGCGGAGCCGAAGCGGGAATACTACTGGACCTCGCCAAGAGGCTGCCGACTGATCGACCTGGGTCTCGGACCGCTGCAGCTCGCGATCGCCGGCACTACTGACGAAGCCGACGTGAAGAAGGTCAAGGCCCTCGTCTCCAGGCACGATCGCGACTGGATCTACCGCTGGCTGGAGCTGAAGGGAGTGAACCATGCGGCGTATCGGTAGGCTCGCCGCTGCTGCCGCCGGCCTCGGCAGCCTGTCGGCGGCTGGCATACCTCAGCCAGCGCATGCGCAGCTGGCGGTGATCTGCCCGACCTGCTCCAGCCAGGTCACCCAGGGCTTGCAGCTGGTCAAGGAAGCGGCTTCCCTGGCTCAGCAGATCCAGATGTATCAGAACATGCTGCTGCAATACTCAAACATGCTGCAGAACACCGCGACCTTGCCGTCGATGGCGTGGAACAACGCCACCGGCGACATCATGCGTATCCAGTCGCTGATGAACTCGGCGCAGATGCTCGCCGGCAACGCGCAGAGCTTTATTTCGACGTTGAGCAACGTGCAGGGCTTCAGCAACCAGCTGCAGACGCTCCAGCAGATGGAAGCGCAGTATCAGCAATGGGGCACTGTAACGGCGAACGATATCACACAGATGCAGGCATCGATCGGAGTTCAGGAGACGGAACGTGATGGTGATGCCGCAACCCTGGCAGTCCTGCAGGAGCACTCGCAGAGTGCACAGGGTCAGATGCAGGCGCTTCAGGCAGGCAACGAGATGGCAGCACTCGGTGTCAGCCAGACGCAGAAGCTCCAGGAAATGCTGGCGCAGGAAAGTCAGCTCGTCGTGGATCAAACCTCGATAAATGATCAGCGACAAGCTGCCGCAGACTCCGCCTTGGAAGAGTTCCTGCAGAATCCTATCCCGCCTCTTTCAGGAAATGGGCACGGTTACCAGTGACGAAGATCAGGGCGATAGCAATTGCTCTCCTGTCCGCGGCAGCGGGCAGCGCGGCTACATATACGGTGACAACCCATGTAGCCGTAACTTGCGCTCGGGCGCCTAACAGCGATGCCTCCCTTCATGAGTTTCTGTCCAGCAAGCCGCCTCTGACGGGAAACGGGCATGGATATCAGTAGAAGACACCCGATAATGCAGAGTGCTCAGCGCGCATCATTATCCCGGTGGTCTTTATCCATCGGGACGATGGCTCTGTCCAGTATCGTCATGGTCGGCAATGCCCGCGCTGCGGGGCTTGGTTACGATCTTGGTCCTGTCGAAGCAGTCACCGACATTTTCATCAGGAGCGGTGCAAGCTGGGAGCAGACAGTCCAACACATCGCTACATCGCTTTTCGCGGGGCTTGTAATCATAGAGATCGTTTGGACTGTTGGCTTCACCTTGCTAGCGGGTGCGGATCTGCCCGGATTGCTCTCGATTCTCTTAAGGCAAATTGTCGTCATCGGCTTTTTCTACTGGCTGCTGCTAGGTGGAGCAGCCTATCCATTGGCGATCATCAACTCCTTTGGTCAAGCAGCTGGACTCGCGAATGCTGCGGCGGGCGGCAACGTGATAACCCGTCCGGAAGATATCGTCTCGGCGGGTATATCCCTGGCTGCAGCTGTATGGAATGGCCTCAGCTTCGCGCATCCTGGCCTGGACGTCCTCCTGGCTATTGCAGGACTGGTCATTCTTTGCGTCATGGTCGGTGCAGCGGCTACCTTGGTCGAAGTGATGGTCGAGGCAGCCTTGGTCGCCTACGCAGGCGTTTTGCTGCTCGGCTTCGGTGGAACTGCATTCACTCGTGAGTACGCCATCGCATATATGAGGTGGGCGGTTTCCATCGGTCTGAAGAAGATGCTCGTCCTTCTGATCCTTGGTCTGGGGATCGGCGTTATCCAGAGTCTGGCAAACTATGTAGGCAACCAGAACAGCATAATCCCGGTCGGAGAAGTCGGTGTCCTGGTAGCGGTACCACTTCTTTTCTGGAGGCTGGCCGACAAGCTCCCATACAAGGCGCAGGAACTGATATCCGGCAGTAGCTCATACCATCCTCTCAATCTCGGTAGCGGGATCCGGAATGCGGCGATGATGGCCGGGTCAGCGGCCACCAGCGCTCTCGGTGCTGCGTCAGCCGCTGGGGCAGCATTCAATCTTGCACAAAGGCAACTTAGTGCCGGTAGCGGTGGCGACAATAATGGCGGCAGCGGCAGCGCTACCGATGGGACCGGCGGTGGTGGTTCAAACACGAGCAGCGGTGGAGGCTCGAGCCGCAGCACGGTTGCAAAGCAGGCAGCCCGCAACTTCGGCGGCGCGATGGCCAATGACATCGGCATGCGGTTCACAGGTGATCATACAGCGCGCCTCCTCAACTCCGGATGGCGCATGGGCAAAAGCATGAACGACGAGGCGGACAACATCGACAAAGGCTAGTGACGATGAACAAGATCTCTCCTCCTCAGGCGCTGCCTCGAGGAAATTTTCCTTCTCCGCTCGCAGGCAACGGGCGCAAGGAGTGGGACGACCGCATCGGTGATGCTGCCTCGCGTGTGCGCAAGGCCAACGCCTTCTCGTTCATGTGCCTGACGCTGCTCGGTGTCTCGCTGGTGGGCAACGTCTGGCAGGGCACGCAGTCGAAGATCGCGACCTACGTGGTGGTCAAGGACAAGGTCGGCCAGATCGTGGCCGTCGAGCGCCCCGATAAGGAGTCCGCGCCGGACGATGCGGCGATCGGGCAGGATCTCGCGCGGTGGATCGAGAACGTTCGCACCGTGTACACCGACGTAGCAGCGCTCAAGCACGGCATTCTGGCGGCGTACTCGGTGGTGCGCGACAGCAGCCAGGCGGTGGAGGAACTGAACCACTACTACCGCTTGAACGAGCCGTTCGGACGTGCGCGGGAAGAAACCGTGTCCGTCGCCAACCTGACAGCGTTGCCGGTTGACCAGACGGTGCTGACCAGCGTCTCCAACCATATGAAGACCTATCGCGTGCAGTGGCAGGAGACCGTTACCTCGCGCGACGGCAGGGTGCTCAGTAGCTCGCCGATGTGGGCGCTTGTCACGGTGGAGTGGCGGCCGCCGCGGAACGAGATCGAGGTGCATCGCAGCGGTGACGGAGTGTGGATCACCTCGTTCAGCGTGTCGCAGCAATGAGCGACGACGCCAGCGGCGCGCCGGACGACCGTCCGGTAGACAGCGATCCGAACAGCCGCTCCGCATCAGGGCAGCCGGAAGCAAGCCAGCCAACGCCGCGGACGGCGAACGCGAACGAGCCCGCAGCCGCAGAGCCCTCCGCCACGGCGGATGTTCCGCCTGGCGTGCTGGTGCCGGCTCGTGTGGGCGTCAAGCGGTTCAACCGGCTTCCAGCGGGACTTGCAGCGGGCACCCTCGTCCTCGCGGCGTGCGGTGTCGTCTACGTCTTCACCCTCACACAGGACTCGGTGAAGCAGAAGGCGCAGCGCGAGCAGGAAGAGGGTCACACGGCCGACATCCAGGCGATCTTCTCCAAGGCTCCCGACGGCATTACCATCCCCGCAGCCACCGGTCCGATCGTCGCGCGAGACAGTGTCGGACAGACGACCCTGCCGCCCTTGCCACTGCGAAGCACGCCGGAGCCCGGCATGACGCATGCCGAGGTCGAGGGCCGCAGGCAGCTCTGGACCAGCTACTACCAGGCGCTCAACAGCGCCCGGCAACGGCACCTGGACGCCAGCTACGATGCTTTCTCCGCGGACACGGAGAGCGGCACCCCGACCCGGTCAGGCGACCGTCCCGGTGCCGCACGGAACATCGGCAGCGATCCCGAGCAGCAAGCCGGCGGACTCGGCAGTGGTGTCCAGGACGGGCGCAGCACGTCACTGGTCAGTGGTCAGCCGAACGGCAACACCCGGCAGGGCGGCTTCTTCGACCAGATCGGCGCCGAACCTGAGACGGACTACCTGCAGGCCACCGTCACCGAACCGGTGTCGCCGTACGAGATCAAGTCGGTCGACATCATCGAGGCCCGGATGATCAGCGGCCTGACCAGCGACAGCCATGGCGTCGTGCGCGCCGTGGTGTCGAAGAACGTCTACGATCACGCGACAGGGCTGCACATCCTCATCCCGCAGGGATCGCAGCTCAAGGGCATCTACAACACTGGCGTCAGCTACGGCCAGAAGCGGGTCGAGGTGGCCTGGCAGCGGGTGATCTATCCCGCACCGTGCGACCAGAGCCTCGACCTCGGTCAGATGCCAGGATCCGACCAGAGCGGCTATTCGGGCTTCCACGACATCACCGACAACCACTACCAGCAGATCTTCCTGAACGCCCTGCTGCTGTCGGCCTTCGCAGCCGCCTCGCAGGTCTCGCAGGGCAACAACTATTCGGCCTTCGGCGGCTACAACTCGAGCCAGGTCGCGGCCGGCGCCGTGGGCCAGCAGCTGTCGACGCTCGGCGAGGAGTTCGCCCGCCGCGGCCTCGACATCCCCCCAACCGAGAAGGTGCGCAACGGCTACCCGTTCACCATCATGGTGACCAAGGATATCGCCTTCGCGCAACCCTGGACCGCCGGCCGATGCGCCGGACAGGAGGTAACCGTTGCGCAGCGCTAATCCCATCGGCCGACCAAGCGCGCAGGGCGGCCTGATCAAGCCGGGCGCCGGGTGTCGGGCGGCAATTGTATTTGGCACGTTGATCGGTGGCGGGCTGCTTGCAAGCACCGCGGCGACACAGTTCGTCGCTTGGCGCCTGAGCTTCCATCCGGCGCTGGGTCACCCGCTGGTCGGCACGCTGTATGCGCCCTGGTCCTGGTGGTCCTGGATGCACGCGCCATGGGCGCCGCGGGTGCCGCAGACCTTCACCGTGCTGAAGCTGGGCGGCCTGTCGCTGCTGACCCTGGTCGGGCTCGGCGGTATCGCGATCGCGGGACGCGCGCAGAAGCCGAAGCGGCACAACGACGTGCACGGCACCGCACGCTTCGCCATCGACGAGAGCGAGGCGCGCGAGAGCGGCCTGCTGCCGCCGAAGGACAGCGACTTCTGGCCGGGCGTCTATGTCGGCGCCTGGCGCCGGCGCAACGGCGCGCTCGCCTACTTGCGCCATGGCGGCCCGGAGCACGTGCTGTGCCTGGGGCCGCTGCGCAGCGGCAAGGGTGTCGCCGGGGTAATGCCGACGCTGCTGAGCTGGCCATACAGCGCCGTCATCTACGACGAGAAGGGCGAGTTGTACGAGTGCACCTCCGGGTGGCGTTCCGCCGGCGGCAGGAACCGCGTGCTGCGCTGGGAGCCGGGCGGCGGCGGCAACACGATCGCCTGGAACCCGCTCGCCGAGGTGCGCATCGGCACCGACTTCGAGTTCCGCGATGCATCACGGATCGCCGAGGCGATCGCCGATCCGGATGGCGAGGGCCTGGAAGGGCATTTCGACCCGAACGCAGCGGCGCTGCTGACCGGCGTCATCCTCTACGTCATGCATCGCGAGCACCGCAAAGGGCGGGTCGCGACCCTGGCCGACGTCGCCCTGGCGCTGGGTGATCCGGCGCAGCCGTCGGATCAGCTCTACAAGGCGATGGTCCACAACACCTTCGGTCCCAAAACGACAGCCAACAGGCAGATTGCCATCGCGGCGCAGAAGCAGCTCAACCGTGAGCAGAGGGAACGGTCCGGCACCCTCTCGACGGCTGGCCGGATGATGCGGCTGTTCGACGATCCGATCGTCGCGCGCAACACCGCGCACAGTGACTTCAGGCTGCTCGATCTGATGAACGGCGACACGCCGGTCACGCTGTACGTGGTGACCAAGGCGGCCGACAAGCTGACGCTCAGGCCGCTGATCCGGCTGTTCTTCACCATGGCGATGAACACGCTGACCAGCGTGGACATGAAGAAGGACGCGCAGGGCAATCCAGTGTCGCCGCACCACCACCGGATGCTGATGCTGATCGACGAGTTCGCGTCGCTGAAAGCGATGCCGAGCTTCGAGGATGCGATGAGCAAGTGCGCGGGCTACGGCATCAAGTGCTACCTGCTGACGCAAGATCGCGAGCAGATCATCCAGGCCTACGGGCCGCACGAGAGCATCACGTCGCATTGCCACGTGAAGAGCCTGTATGCGCCGACCAACCTGAACACGCAGGAATGGATCTCCGATCTGCTCGGCGCCTCGACGATCGAGGTGGAAGCGATCACCGAGCGCGGCTCGCGCGGAAGCCCGATGCGCAACGTCAGCCGCACCTACCACACGGTGAACCGGCCGTTGCTGACGCCGGAAGAGGTCGGACGCCTGAAGGCGCCGACCAAGAACGGCGACCTTATCGTCGAGGGTGGCCAGGTGCTGGTGCTGGTTGCCGGACGGCATCCCATCCTCGGCGAGCAGGCGCTGTTCTTCCAGGACCCGGCTTTCCAGGAGCGCGTGAGGATCGAGGCCGTGCCGATGGCACCGCCCCCTGCTCCTGCTGCACCGCCCGCTCCTGCCTCTCCGTCCGCACCAGCGGCCGCCACGATCCCAAGCGACCCGCAGCCGAAGCAGGCGAAGAAGCCAACCAGATTGCGGGTCCTGCCACCGCGCACGGAGGCAAGCATCGCCAGCGTCGCGCCGGTGGCCGCACCCACGATGAAGGTCTTCGACCAGGGCAAGGCGTTCTCGCTGGAGCAGTGCCGCAGGATGACGGCAGCACGGATCTTTGCCGAGCGGGATGCGCGGGATCATGCGGCGGAATGATCTGGCGCCTCGCGAAGCTGGGCGGCTACGCCGGCTGTCTCGGCCTGTTCGGGCTGGTGATGGCGGCGCAGCTCTGGGCCTGGAACACCGGCGCCACCTACCGGCTGAACACCACCCCCAGCATGCCGATCGGCCTGTGGGCGGTCGGTCGCCATGCTCCGGAACCGGCGCGGCTCGTGCGCGGAGCTGTCGTCGCGATCTGCCTGCCGATGTCGGTGGGCATCCCAGCCCGGCTGCGTGGCTACGTCAGCGGCGGCGAGTGCCCGGGCCAGACGACACCGATGCTCAAGACCATCGCCGCGGTCGGAGGCGACACGGTAACAGTCTCGCCCAGCGGCATGAGCGTGAACGGCGTCCTCCTGCCGCACAGCCGCGCCCTGTCGCGGGACGGCAAGGGACGCCCGCTCTCCAGCATAGCGCCCGGCATCTACGTGGTGCCGCGCACGGTGATCTGGCTCTACGCGGCGCACGATCCGCGCTCGTTCGACAGCCGGTACTACGGCGGCCTGCCGGCTCGCGACGTCATGGGCCACGCCTGGCCGCTGCTGGTGATGCGATGAGCCGCACCAGCTTCTCCACCCTCCTCAGGCCTGCCGCTGCCGTAGCGGCCGCCATTCTTCGGGAGCCCTGATCATGTCCATGTCGCAGACGCACGAGCTGCCGACTGCCGCCGCCTCTCGTGAAACCGCAGCGGCCGACGGGAAGGCGGAACGGCGCTTGGTGCCGGACTTCGCCAGCACGGTCGCAAAGGCCCCGGTGCTCGAAACCGAACTGTCAGCCTCGGATGCGCCGGCTACTGTCCCCCGTATCGAGCCGGAGGCTCCGGCACTCGATGGGCAGGCGGCCTCCTCCCGCAACGAGATCGAGATGTCGGCGCAGGCATGGTGGCAGGCCAACGTGCAGACCATCATCGAAGGACCCGGCACGCCGGTGGAGAAGGCCGAGGTGCTGCAGCAGATCGGCCCGTCGCCGGATCCGGCCGAGCGCGTCGTAGTGCGCCGGGACGGGCAGATCCGCAGTCCCTCCCTGGAGGTGGAGAACGACGAGGTCGATCACGACCCGACGCAGAACCGCACGGGCCAAGCCGGGGCGGCGGTCACAGGACGAGACGGCGCCGATCGGGATGTCACGACGGACCAGACCAGCCAGCGCAACGTCATGCTCAAGGCAGCCGAGCAGATCCGTGGACAGGTGGCGGAGCTGCAGCAGCGGCTCGACCGCACCGGCATCAACCAGTTCGGCAGCCGCATGGAGATCGGCAAGCAGATGCAGAGCCTCGAGGGCTTCGCGGACCGCATCGAGATGGCGGCCAGCAAGCAGACGCTGACCGTCGACCTCAGCCGCGAGGAGATCGATTACAGTCTGGACCCTGAGGCAGCCTTCGCCGACGAGCGCGCCGAGGTCGAGCACGTGCCGGCCATACGGCAGGCGGAGAGCACCTATGAGGCCGACCTTGAGATGATCGAGCCTGCGCTGACGGATCTCACGCGGGCAGGCATCGAGGTGACGACAGGGTTCCGGGCGGTGGAGCCGCCTGAACAGGACCACGAGCTCGAGCAGGATGAAGGATTGGAAGTCGAATGAACCGGAAACTCTCCCTCGGCTCGCTTGCCCTGTTGGGTGTGCTGGCTGGCTGCACCGGCCAGCGCCCGGCCAGTTGGCAGGACCAGGCGAGCGTGATGCGCATGCAGATGCAGATGGACGACATGAAGTGCCGCTCGTACGGCGCGCAGGTGGGTAGCCAAGCCTACGTGCAGTGCCGCGTGCAGCTCGACAATGCGCGCCAGCAGCAGGCGGCAATGCGCCGCGCGCAGCCCCCTTCGCTGTTCGGCGGCCTGCTGGGCAACGGCTATGGGAGCACCTATTGATCCTCGCCGACTGCGCCCCTTTCGTCGCGCCGACGACGCTGGCCGCCGTCATCCAGGTGGAGGCCGGGCGCAACCCGCTCGCCGTGCACGTGAACGGCCTCGACCGCCAGCCGGCGCCATCGCTGAGCCAGGACGAGGCGGTAGCGACCGCGGAGCACTTCATCGAGCTCGGGTATAGCGTCGACCTCGGCCGCATGCAGGTGAACAGCCGGAACTTGGCGGCACTCGGCGTCACGGTGGCACAGATGTTGGAGCCGCACAGCTGTGACAACATCCGCGTGGGCGCCGACATCCTGGCCGGCGACTACGGCCGTGCTGTCGCGCTGTATGGTGAGGGGCAGCAGGCGCTGCGGGCCGCCCTCTCCGCCTACAACACCGGCAGCTTCTACCGCGGCGCCAGCTACATTGCGCGCTACGTCGGACCGCCCGTGCCGGTGCTGCAGAGGCGGCTCAATACGTCCGCCAACGGGATCGTGGGTATGCTACCACAAACGGTTCCCGTTTCTGGTGCCGTCAGCCCTTATGCGGCCGACACGGTTCAGGCTGCGGCCGAGTGGAAGGAGATCTCACCATGATCGATCGGCTCATGCAGCATCGTGAAGCTGGCGAGGAGAGACCACCGCCCGAGCTGCGCCTTGATCCGCGTAGCAGCCAGGATACGGTGGCTCGTGTTCTCGGCATGATCTGGGGACTGATGTCCGTCATCCTGTGCAGCCTGCGTTGGGTGCTCCTGCAGGTGCTGCGCGGGATCGGCTGGACCGGGGTGATCCTCCTGATCGGCTTCCTGTTGCTGGGCGCGATCGTGATGTCGTTTTGGACACTTGTTTTCGTCGTGATCTGCCTCTTCGCGAAACATGTTCCCGACGGAGCCTTGCGGGGGGTGCTGATTGGTGCATTCGACAGCATCCTGTGCCTCTCGCTCGTGGTGCTGATCTTCCACTACGGAAATCAGGTTCATGCTGCCGTCAGTCGTGGCGTCGGGATACGCAACCCGATCCGGTTCACCGATGGTCTTCAGGCAGGTGCCTCGCGCATGGCCTGGGCTGCCGACGCGATACGGGCGAGCAGCAAGCGTGACGAAAGCCGGCAGCGACGCGAGTACGAGGATTTTGAGTGCCAGAGACGGGCGTTCGAGGCTGCGGAACGTGCTCGCCGATGGAGGCAGTATTGATCTGAGCCCGGGTTGAGCCTGTATCGATCCCCTCACGGCGTCGAGCCAAACCAGATCTGGGCTGAACTTTGCCCCCCCTGTTGGCACGCGACGGATCAGAAAGGGAGATCGCTCCTGCCGTAAACGGCGGAGCTTCGGTTCAAACCTTCGAGGAGAAGAATGATGAGCTAGCTTCGTCCCAAAAACGCAGAACCCGCCTTGCGGGGGTTACGCCATAGAACGGGCAGGATGGCACGGCTGGCGGCACATATCGGGAACGAGGTCAGGCGGCCGAAGCCGTCAGCTGCAGGTCTGACGATCTTTCGCGGAGGCGACCTGTCCTGTGAGCTGAAACAGGCTGATGAAGTCTCCGTTTCCCACAGCTAAACAGCGCGCGTTAGGTGATATAGCGAGGTAGCCTGGTGTCGGCCTAACATGCAGGGTGACGCCATTATCATCGGCAGTCTTTGGGTTCCAAAGGCGGACCGTGTAACCATCATCAACGAACGCGATGAAATTTCCGATTGGATCCCATACCAGCACTCCGTTTCCTAGTGGCGCAGTTGTGGTTTGAGACCCTAGCTTTATCCCGTCGACAACTCGAAAGACCTCAACCGATCGAACAAAGCCAGCGGTCTCGGCCGCAATCATACCGTTGCCAAGACTAAACGCGATGCTGATCGGTGAGATAGCTATGGAATGGAGTGTCTTTCCGCTTCGCACATCGGCGATTAAAAGGCCTCGTTCGGTACCGAAGGCTAAAAGACGTCCATCATTAGAAAACGAGAGGGCCTGAGACCCAAGTTGTCCTCGGGGCACGGCTTCCATCGTCGAGACGCGATGCCAATCGTGAGTGTCATATATGCTGACGGGCTGCCCTGGGCGTAGGTCGTTGTATGCGACTGCAAGCTGTGATGATCGTGTCCCACCGCGTGGTGTAGGAGCGGTGTTGCTGGGCAGCGTTGGCTGCG